>NZ_JAUCDN010000098.1:0-10447 GCF_034675085.1 Devosia sp. | reverse complement strand
CTGCTGAACAGCACCCGCCTGGCCGACTGGTAACATACACGGGTTTTGCTTTGCAGGGCCCCGGCGCGCCACCCTGGTGATCGCTTTGCGCCGTGGGCTGGAACTCATATGAGAAAATCCTCGTCCTTACCCAGCAATTTGAACAGCAGAACAATGGGGACCAGGCTAACCGCGATCAGCACCGTGCCGATAACGGAAGCCGAGGCGAAATTTCCCTGCAAAACATAGCCGAACACTTCTACCGGCAGTGTACGTGTCGAGCCTCCATACAAGATGACGGTGGATTTGAATTCCTTGGCGACAGTCGCCCAGGTCAAGAGCGCCCCGGACAGGATGGCAGGCGAGATGATCGGCACCGTGATGCGCCAGAAGGTGCGGCCGGGCGGAACCCCGAGATTGATCGAGGCTTCCTCGGTATCGGTGCCGATCTGGCTCAGCATCCCGGAAACCGAGCGGATCGAATAGGGCAGGCGGCGAATGAAATATACCATCAGCAGAATAAAGACCGTCCCTCCCAGATAGAAGGGAGCGCCGCCATAGCTGATGCTGACTGCGATGCCGATCACGACGCCGGCAACGGCGAACGGCACCATGGAAAACGCGTCCAGAAGATTTGCCAGCCGGTCGCGGCGGCGCACCACCACATAGCCGATCAGGCATCCCGCCAGCACGCACAGCACCGTGGCGATAGTCGAAAAGAACAGCGTGTTGAACAAGGCGGTCGGCAGCCGGATCGCGTTCGCGTAGCCCTGGAGGGTGAATTCACCGGTCAGGAGCGGTCCACGCGATTTGAGGAATGACGAAACGACAATGGCCACCAGCGGCAGGCCCGCGGCGAGCACCACCAGATAAACAAAGCCGGTCGCTCCAGCGAGCTTGCCGCCTTCAAGCCTGCGGCTCATCAGCGGCTTGACCGTCTCCTGCCCGAAGGAGCGCTTGCGGGCATACCAGCGCTGCAGGAACAGCGCCCCCACCGTCACCACCAGCAGGATCAGCGACAGGGAACTGGCCACCCTGGGATTGCCGCCATGCTCATTGACGAATTCGGTATAGATCACGCTGGCCATGACCCTATAACCCTCACCGATGATCATCGGCGTGCCGAAGTCGGCAAAAGAGGTCACGAACACCAGCAGGGCGCCCGTCGAGATGGAGGGCACGATCAGGGGCAGGATCACCGTCCACAGGATTTGCAGCGGCCTGCGGCCCAGATTTTGCGCGGCGTCTTCCAGGCTCTGGTCCACGGATTTAAGTCCGGCACTTGCCATCAGGAAAACGAAGGGAAAGCCTTGCAGGGTAAACACCAGGGCAATGCCGCCCCAGCCGTAGATCGTCGGTGAATTAATGCCCAGTGTCCCCAGGAAATTCGTAATCACCCCGTTCCTGCCCAGCAACAGAATCCAAGCATAGGCCCCGATAAAGGGCGGCGAAACAAAGGTCAGCACAATCAGGGCGCGGATGAGCAGCTTGCCTGGAATATTGAACCGCGTCACCAGATAGGCCACCGGAACCCCGGTAATGGTTGCGCCGATCGTGGCCAGCGTGCCCACCACGATACTGTTGATCAGGGTCTCGTAATAATAACGCTTGGTGAAGAAATCGACATAAGCATCCAGCGCCGTGGCGCCGGTGCTCGAAGACGACATCATGCTGGAAATGAACAGCCGGGCCAGCGGATAGATCAGCAGGGCGATGAACAGCAGCACCGCCCCTATCGTGACCAGAACCCAAAAATTCGCCTGAAATCTGGGCCGGAATTCTCGTCCGGGACCGGCCGGCTCCTGCACACCCACCGCCCCGCTCACAGCCCGGTATCCTGTTCGGCGCCGGAAAAGATCAGGGTGGCGCCGGGATCGAGATGGAAGGTGAGTTGGGCGCCTTCCACCGTTCCCCCCGCGACATCGCGGGCATTGAGCTGAATCGACACCGGGCGCTCCAGCCCGCAATCAAGCTCCAGGCGCGTATAGGAACCGAGATAGGTTTTGGACACCAGCGTGCCGGTAAAGCCATTCACCTGCGATCCCGTCGGCCTCAAATTTCCGTCCTGGGGCCGGAAGCCGATCCACGCCGGCCCCTCCAGCGTGCTGCCCGGACCGGTCGAGACGAGTTCCACCCCCGACGCCATGGTGACCACCAGTTCCTCGCCCCTGCGCCGCGCGGTGCCGCGCAGAAAATTCCCTTCGCCGATGAATTCGGCCACGCTCAGCGTGGCGGGCGTGGTGTAAACCTGCTCGGGCGTGCCCACCTGCAACACCTTGCCCCCGCTCATGACCGCCATCCGGTCCGACAGGCTCAGCGCTTCGTCCTGATCGTGGGTCACATAAATGGTGGTGATGCCCAGATTGCGCTGGAGCTTCTTCAAGTCGTTGCGCAGGCGGATGCGCAGCTTTGCGTCCAGATTGGCCAGCGGCTCGTCCATCAGCAGCACACGCGGCCGGATCACCACCGCGCGGGCAATCACCACGCGCTGCTGCTGCCCGCCCGAGAGCTGCTTGGGCATGCGCTTTTCATAGCCGACCAGATCCACCATTTCGAGCACTTCACGGATGCGGCTGCTGGCCTGCTCGCCGGTGATGCCACGGCTTTTCAGGCCATAAGCGACATTGTCCCAAACGCTCAGATGCGGAAACACCGCGTAGTTCTGGAACACCATGCCGGTGTCCCGGCTATGCGCGGGCACATCGTCAACCCGCTGATCGCCAAGCATGATGGTGCCCGCGCTCTGGCGATAAAACCCGGCAATGGCGCGCAACAGCGTGGTTTTCCCGCAGCCGCTCGGCCCGAGCAGGGTGAAGAATTCGCCGGATTCGATCGACAGATTGGCGTTGGAAACCGCGACGACATCACCAAAGGTGATGGAGACACCATCAAGTCGGACAGAAGAGCTGATGTGATTATTCTGCATGGAGCTTTGCATGGTTGGACAAATGGAAGCCGTGAATGAGGCCCGACCGCCAGGCGGCCGGGCCCCGGGACGTACCGATCAACGGGTGTTGATCATGATGTCCTTCCACTTCGCCAGCCAGTCGGCCTGGTCGGTGACGGCGTCAGCAGGATAAGGCAGCACATTCAGATCATTCGCGGACGGCATGCTGTCCGGGAAACTGACATTCACATTGGTCGGGCGCCGGCCGGGGAAGTTGTCGACCAGGGCCTGCTGCTGGGGCTGGGACAGGATGAAGTCAGCGAATTTGTCCGCATTGGCTTCATTGGGACCATCCTTCATGCGGAAGAGCCCTTCGGCGAGCAGGGTGACCCCGTCGCTCGGATAGACAATGCCGACCTTGCCGCTGGCCAGCCAGCGATGCGCGCCCTCTTCATAGGCGACGCCCAATTCGACTTCGCCATTGCCCACGGCAGTGAACGGCCCGCTGGAGCTGTCAACAATGGTCATGTTCTTGGCCATTGCCTCCACCAGCTCCCACCCGCCGATCTCCTTCCAAGCCACCAGGGCGGCATAGGACGAGCTGGACGAAGCCGGGTTGGCATATTGGATCTTGCCGCTCCATTTGGCGTCCGCGAGCTCGGCCCAGGTCTTGGGCGCGTCTTCGTCGCTCACCAGGTCCTTGTTATAGACGATCACCATGGTGAAGGCCCCCGGAGGGGCGTTGAAGCCGGCCGGGTCCAGAAATTCGGGAAAAATCTCGGACAGGACCGGGGAGTCATAGGCATTGAACAGTTCAGGAGCCGAGCTGCCGGTATGGGCGCCGCCGCCCCACAAGACGTCACCGAGCGGCCGCCCGGCCTCCGCCTTGATACGGCTCAGCAACTCGCCGGTCCCACCGGTAATCAGATCCACTTTTACGCCCGGATTCTCCGCCTCAAAGGCAGAAATATAGTAATCCACCATCTCGATCGGATGCGAGGAATACAAAACCAGGGAATCCGTTGGAGCCTTGTCCGCTTCCTGCGAAAATGCGGGCGCAGAAATGAGCGTCGTTGCAAAAACGATTGCAGACAACCCGATAGTGCTTCTTTTCATATGATTTCCTCCCTTAATGATTTGCGTTGGGGATGTTTCGTTTTTTTCGATATTGCCCCGGTTAGAACCATCCTGAGTAGAACTTCAGAGTGAAGTCAATGCGTTGCCAATCCCCCGCCCTACCCTGTCCGGCAACCATGCGCGCACCGTCCATATCCGGTTTCCTCTCAGCGCCTGCTCACCTTGCCATGGGTTTTGAAAATTTCCTACAAAAAATTTGACTAATGTAATTTCATCGATATCAATGACTGGCCCGGACGTGGTGAGGACATCCGGCTTTTCAGGAGGATCTTATAATGCAATCCAAGCTGCTATTGGCCGGCGGCGCCGCCCTGCTCTCCCTCGGCCTGGCCCAGCCAGCGCTGTCAGCCGACCAGATGACCGTCTATTGCCCGATGTCGGAAAACGACTGCACGTCGGTGTTGAAGGCATTTGAAGACGATACGGGCTACACCTCGGCCTTTGTGCGGCTGGGCGCGGGAGAGATATTGGCGCGTATTCGGGCCGAAAAAAACAATCCCCAGGCGGCCCTGTGGCTGGCCGGTGCGGCCGACATCTTCATTCAGGGCGCGAGCGAGGGCCTGCTCGAAGCCCATGAATCCGCCAATATCGCAGGGGTAGCGGCAGCGCATCGGGATCCGGAGAATTTCTGGACGCCGATTGCGGTTTCTCCCATCGGTTTTGCCTATAACGCCGACTATGTCGCTGAATTGGGCGCGGAACCGCCCACCAGTTGGGAAGATTTTGCCGACCCGGTGTTCAAGGACGCTGTTGCCCTGGCGCACCCGGCAGCTTCGGGCACGGCCTATGTCTCGCTCGCCGCGATGGTCCAGCTCTATGGTGAGGACAAGGCTTTCGAGATCATGAAGGGCATCGATGCGAACGTGGTGCAATATACCCGTTCCGGCAGCGCCCCCTCCCGCATGGCTGCCAGTGGCGAAGTCGCCATCGCCATGGCCTTTACGCAGGATCTTGAAGCGCTGATCGCGCAAGGCTTCCCGATCAGCGTGTCCTTCCCCGAAGAGGGGACGGGTTTTGAAATCAATGCCGCCGGCCTGGTCGCCAATGCACCCGAGGGGCAGCGCGACGCCGCCAAGGCTTTTCTTGACTGGATTTTGAGCGACAAAGGCCAGCAGGCCATCAGCGCGACTTATCGCGGTTCGGCCCTGGAGGCCTATGACAACCCGACCTTCAACATCGATCTGCAAGCGGTGAAGCTTATCGACTACGACTCCAAATGGGCTGGCGAAAACCGCAGCCGCCTGCTTGAGCATTATGAGAATGCCGTGCGCAACGTTTCGGACGCCAAGTAGGTATTTTCTCAGGCAGCGCGAGTTTATCTGACGCTGCCCGCTTTAGGGATGCCGCCCGTTCTTGCGGCATCCCAATTCCCTTCATCTCAGCCGGGTCGCGCATAAGCGGCTTCGCCTTGCCCTGAGGGTGCCATGGCTGCCTCCACCAACATCGTCGTGCGATCCGGCATCACGCCCCTTGCCTATCGAGTTCGATCAATCATGGCTGATCCCTGGCTGTTCGGGATTTTCGTGTTGATCTCCCTTTCGGTCCTGATTTTCGCAATCCTGCCGATCCTGAGCGTGCTCAAGCTCGCCATACTGGGCCAAGAAGGCTTCGATCCCGCAGCCATCATCTCCAATCTCAGCTCTTCCATGGTGTGGCGCGCCTTTGGCAATACGCTGCTTCTTGGTGCCACATCGGCCGCAATAGCCACCCTTGCGGGATTTGCCCTCGCTTTTGCCGTTGCCAGAACCAGCATGCCCGGCAAACGCTTCGTTCACGCGGTGGCCCTGCTCCCCGTGATCTCGCCTCCCTTCGTCATGGCGCTGGCCATTCTGATCCTGTTCGGCCGGTCCGGGCTGATTACCCGCGAGCTTCTGGGCATTCGCAACAGCAATATTTATGGCTTTCATAGCCTGGTGCTGATCCAGGTGCTGGCCTTCACCCCCATTGCCTACCTCAATATCAGCGGCATGCTGCAATCGCTCGACAGCGCTCTCGAAGACGCGGCTTCATCGCTCGGCGCCTCGCAATGGACCATTTTCAAGCGCCTGACGCTGCCCCTGACCGTGCCGGCGATTTTGAGCTCCGTCCTGCTGGTCTTTGTTAAATCCATCGAGGATTTCGGCAATCCGATGGTGATTGGCGGCAATTACAATACGTTGGCGGTTGAGGCCTATTCCCAGCTTATTGGCTATTTCAATCTGGAAGCCGGCGCCCTTCTGGCCAGCCTGCTCCTCTTGCCCTCGCTTCTAGCTTTCATGGTGCATCGCTATTGGGTGAGCCGCAAAAGCTATGTGACCGTGACCGGCAAGCCCGGCGTTCAAAAGATCCGCATTGTCAGCCCTTTTGTGGTCTGGCCATTGACGGTGCTCTGCTATGGGCTCGTCGCCACCATCATTCTTTTTTACGCGACGGTGGTTGCGGTCTCCTTCACCAAGCTGCCGGGCATCGACTGGTCATTCACCATCGACCATTATATCGGCGTGTTTTCCGCCGGCCTGCGCCCCTTGCAGAACTCGCTGGTCCTTGCCGGCATCGCCACCCCCATCACCGCCCTTCTGGGCATGCTGATCGCCTATATCCTGACGCGCCGGAAATTTCCGGGCAGCAGCGTTTTGCGGTGGGGTACGCTGCTCTCTTTTGCCGCGCCCGGAACAATTCTGGGCATTGGCTATATCAGCGTGTTCAATACCGCACCGCTCCTGCTCACGGGAACTGCCGCCATCATCATCGCAGCCATGGTGGTCAAAACCTTGCAGGTGGGCATTGAGGCCGGCTCCAATCAATTGCGCCAGATCGACAAATCCATCGAGGAGGCGGCGAGCATATTGGGAGCGTCCAACACCCGCACCTTCGCTCAGGTGACCCTGCCCCTGCTCAAACCGGCCTTTTTCACCGCCTTCGCCTACGCCTTCACCCGTTCGCTGACGACGCTGAGCGCTGTCATCTTCCTGGTATCGGCAAATTGGAGCCTGATCACCGTGACCATTCTCAACCAGGTGGAAACGCTCAGGCTCGGGCTCGCGGCCGCCTACTGCGTCATTCTGATTGCTGTTGTTCTGGTTGTTCTCGGCCTGATGCAATTCGCATTGGGCCGAGTGGCCAATAGAGGGTAGTGCGATATGTCGAGCGTTGTTTTCAAAGAGGTGAACAAGGTTTTTCCCGGCGTGGACGGGCATCCCGGCTCCCACGCGGTCAAAAATCTGAACCTGAGCATTGCCCCCGGCACGCTGGTCACCCTGCTCGGCCCCTCCGGCTGCGGCAAGACCACGACATTGCGCATGCTGGCTGGCTTTGAAACGCCCACCGATGGCCAGATCGTCATGGAAGGTCATGACATCACCACCACGCCTGTGAACCGGCGCGGCATTGGCATGGTATTTCAAAGCTACGCCCTGTTCCCGCATATGAGCGTACGCGAAAACGTGGCCTTCGGGCTGAAAGTGCTAAAATTGCCGCAAGACGAGATGGACCGGCGCATCGCCGAAATTCTCGACCTGATGCAGCTCTCGCCTTTTGCCGATCGGGCGCCCGCGCAGCTTTCCGGGGGCCAGCAGCAGCGTGTGGCATTGGCGCGCGCGGTGGTGATCGCGCCCAAGGTGCTGCTGTTCGACGAGCCCCTGTCGAATTTGGATGCGCAATTGCGCGAACGCATGCGCGACGAATTGCGCATGCTTCAAACCCGGCTGGGCATTACCAGCCTCTATGTCACCCACGACCAAAGCGAGGCGATGGCCATTTCCGACCGCGTGGTCGTCATGCGCAATGGCGTCATCGAACAGGATGGCTCTCCTACCGATATTTACGCCCGCCCGCGCACGGCCTTCGTTGCCGAGTTCATGGGGAAGGCAAATATCCTCAAGGCCCGCCTGCTGCGCGTGGAGGGAAAACAGGCGCATGCCCGGATTGCCGGTGGCGATATCGTCTTGCCGCTTGAGGATGTGAGCCCCGCCCCTGGCGATGAGATCGATTGCGTCATCCGGCCCGAACAGATCACCCTGAGCGCGGACGGAGCGCTGACCGCCGAAATCCAGCGGGTGGTTTTTCAGGGTGGATATGCGGAATATCTGGTCAATCTCGATGGCCAGCGGTGCAGCATCGTCGACTATCGCCAGCACAGCCACGGCGTACGGGCGGTTGGTGAAATGCTGCGCTTCTCCTTTGCCGACGCCAAGCCCTGGCCTCTGGCCCCCCAAAACCCGGCCCTGTGAAACATGACGAATATTGCAGACGAAACCATCATCGCCACGGCGATAGCGGCCGCCAGGGCTGCCGGCCAATTGGCGCGTGACGCCTTTATGGCGGGCCAGCTCGGCCGTCCTCCCGATATCGAGGAAAAGGACGGTTATTTCGACATTGTCACCGCCACAGACCGCGAAGCCGAGCGCGTCGCCTCCACCATCATCATGGACCAGATTCCCGACAGCAGGATCCTGGGAGAAGAAACCGGCTGGCGCGGAACTGGCGGGACCACCTGGATTATCGACCCGATTGACGGCACCAGCAATTTTGCTTCGGGCCTGCCCTTTTTCTGCGTTTCCCTCGGCGCTTTCGATGCGCAAAACCAGCCTGTCTGCGGCGTGATCTATGACCCGATCCGGGAGGAATTATTCCTCTCCAGCAAGGACGGCCTCACCCTGAACGGCAAGCCGGTCCGCTGTGCTGCCTTCGGCCGCACCGACCGGGATGTCGAGCTCTTGACCAATATGCCGCATGAAGGCGCGCGCCCAACGCCCGGTCAACTGGCCCAATTCGCCGACCTGGTCGAGAGCTTTCGCGGCGTTCGGCGGCTGGGTTCCTGCGCCCTGCAACTGGCCTATGTCGCCGTCGGGCGCGTGGCGGTGGGCTATGACGAGAAATTCCAGATGTGGGACATTGCCGCCGGCTTCCAACTGGTCGTCGCCGGCGGCGGTCAGCTCCTGGCCTGGGACGCTGACGGGCGAGCGATTGCCGAACCGATGCGGAACCTGTCAAAAATCAGGCGCTTTCTGGTAGCCTCGCAACATTTCGATGCCAACAGCTCAGCCGCTACCAAACAGGGCTCGCGCCCCGGACCCTGAAGCTGGCGCCTCCCCATCGCAAGCAAGGCCTTTCATGCACCGTTTTGCCGTCATTGCCGATCCGCACTACTTCGACATTTTCCCTGGCTATGCCATGGCTGGTCCCAGCGTGGGCGAACGCAAGGGCGCCAGCATCCATACCCTGCGCGACAGCGCCGCCTCCACGCGGCTGTTCAATGAGGGCTATTTCGCCCTCCCCGCCGCTCTGGACCTGTGCGTGCACCACCAGATCCGCCACGTCGTCATCGCCGGCGACCTGACCGATGATGGCCAGGTTTCGGCCATGGACGGTGCCATCGCGGTTCTGGACGATTATGAGGCGCGCCATGGCCTGCGCTGCTTCCTGACGCCCGGCAATCATGATGCCTATGGCATGAGCGGCCGCGACATCACCCGCCGCCTGCTCAATGACGACGGCAGCTATACGGTGGTGGGCAGTGCATCGCCCGATATGGCACGCCTGGAGCAGCCCTATCTTCACGAGCCCCGCCAGCGCTGCCAGGCCTATCCCGCCCTTCTCGAACAATGGGGGCGCTTTGGCCTGGCCCGCCGCCCCACGGACCTGCACTGGGAAACGCCTTTCGGCCCCGACGACACCGTTGAAACCCGCTTCTGCACCATGACCGCGCCCGATGGAAAAACCCGCCAGCGTCAACTGGATCTATCCTATCTGGTCGAGCCGGAGCCGGGTCTGTGGCTGCTCTCCATCGACGCCAATATCTTTGTGCCGCGCGATGGCCGCCCCGACAACAGCCAGGCCGATGCGTTTGAGGACAGCACGGCGGCCGGATGGTCGGCGCTGATTCGCCACAAGCCCTTCCTCGTGCAATGGATGCGCGACGTCGCCCGGCGCGCCGACGCGATGGGCAAGACATTGATCTGCTTTTCGCACTACCCGATGGTTGACCCCCTCGATGGGACCGAAGCCCTGGAAGCGGCCCTGCTCGGCCAGACCATGTCGGTTCGGCGCACCCCTTCTTCTGCCGTCTCCAATGCGCTGTGCGCGACAGGAATCCACACCCATTTCAGCGGTCACATGCATATCTACGACCGCGCCGCCGTGACCGCTGGCGGCAACACGCTGACCAACTACGCCATGCCCTCGCTGATCGCGTTTCCCGCCATCATCGGCCTGGTCAGCGCTCGGGGGAAACAGGTCGAGATCGGTTTTGAGCGCCTGGAATTCGACAGCTATCGTGATCTTCTGCCCGGCTATCAGGCCGAACTCGACCATCTGGGCACATCCTCGCCAATGTTGGCCGCAACCAGCTATGGCGATTATCTGTTCCAGCACATTGGCGAGCAGGTCAAAACCCGCCTGATGATCGATGAATGGCCACCCGAATTGTCCGCCTTTGTCGAGAGCCATGATGTTCAGGGCCTGCTT
>NZ_JAUCDN010000097.1:0-10483 GCF_034675085.1 Devosia sp. | reverse complement strand
GTTGGGATAGACGCGGGCCAGAAGCGGCGTGGCGTCGGAGAGGTCACTCATATCGTCCCAGGTGACCTTGAGGCCTGCGGCGGCGGCGATGGCGATCAGATGCATGGTGTGGTTGGTGGAGCCGCCGGTGGCGTGCAGACCCACCAGGCCATTGACGATGGATTTTTCGTCGATGACGTGGCCCACAGGGGTGAAATCATTGCCCTGGGCGGTGAGCGACAGCGCGCGCACCGTGGCCTCGCGGGTCAGCGCGTCGCGCAGGGGCGTGCCGGGATTGATGAAGCTGGAGCCGGGCAGGTGCAGGCCCATGATCTCCATCAGCATCTGGTTGGAATTGGCGGTGCCGTAAAAGGTGCAGGTGCCGGCGGAGTGATAGGACTTGCTCTCGGCTTCGAGCAGTTCGGCGCGGCCGACCTTGCCCTCCATATAAAGCTGGCGGACCTTGCTCTTTTCGTCATTGGGCAGGCCGGTGGGCATGGGGCCGGCGGGCACGAAGACGGCGGGGATATGGCCGAAGGTGAGCGCGCCGATGAGCAGGCCGGGCACGATCTTGTCGCAGATGCCCAGATAGACGGCGGCGTCGAACATGTTGTGGCTCAGGGCAATGGCCGTCGACATGGCGATGACGTCGCGCGAGAACAGCGACAAATCCATGCCGGGCTGGCCCTGGGTCACGCCATCGCACATGGCGGGAACGCCGCCGGCGACCTGGGCGGTGGCGCCGATCTCGCGGGCGGCGGCTTTGATGAGGTCGGGATAGGAATGATAGGGCTGATGGGCGCTCAGCATGTCGTTATAGGAGGTGACGATGCCCAGATTGAGCGATTTGGTGCCGGCCAGCGCCGCCTTTTCAGCCGGATTGCAGGCGGCAAAGGCGTGAGCGAGATTGCCGCAGGAAAGCACGGTGCGGTGGACGCCGGCCTCGCGGGCGGCATCGAGCCGGTTGAGATAGTCGCGGCGCGTATCGCGGCTGCGGGCCGCAATACGATCGGTGACATCCTGTATGGCCTGACGGACAGACATGGTCGAGCTCCTAGCTTCATATGCGCGTTCTCGACGGCAGAGGCGGGGATCACCTTTGCCGGGAACGCTGCTGTCGGCGCCGCGCAGTGGCCAGAGCGGTCAATTGGGGATCGCTGAGGGGACTACGCCGTTTCACCGTTTCACTGAGAAAGTGAAACGGATCTACGTCTTTATTCGTCGCGTTTTCGAACCGGAAAAGTGGTGTCCACTTTTCCTGAAAACGCTCATGGGCACCAATACACAGTTACTGCGTGGCCGGAGCGCAGCACGGCGCGGATGGGCATGTCCGCAATCGGACCATCGCCCAAAGCCCTGTCGAGCACTTCGGCCTTTCCTCCCCTTCGATGTGAAGATAGAGCCCATCCGTGCGGAGGAGACGCGGAAGGGTAAAGGTGACGCGCGGCTCGCCCGCGCCGGGCGCGCGGATGGCCAGCACCGGGCCCTCCTCGCTCAAGGCAGCATCGAGCGTGTCGCCGCCGGGAAAGAAGCTGGCGGTGTGGCCATCATTGCCCATGCCCAGGATGACGGCGGCAAAGGGCTGGGGCAGATCGGCCAGAAGCGCATTGGTCCTGGCGATATGGGCGGCGTCGGGCTCGCTGCCGCCCGAATAAAGCGGCAGGAAGCGGGCGACAGCGGCCGGGCCCTGCAACATGCGCTCATTGACCAGCATGGCGTTGGAGCGGTCATTGGTGTCATCGACCCAGCGCTCGTCCACCAGCGTCACCACCACCTTTTCCCAGTCGATATCCCTGGTCTTGCCCAGCGCCTGGAAGAAGCGCCCCGGCGTCGAGCCGCCGCTGACGGCGATGGCCGCGGCGCCGCGCTCGGCAATGGCCTTGCGAATGCGGTCGGCAACCGACTCGGCCAGTTCCCTGGCCAGGGTGGGCTTGTCGGCAAAGCTGCGGCGCTCGATGGTCATGTGCGTCGTCCTCTTGGTACGGAGCCGAAACTCCGGTGTTCCAGTCGTCACCCTCCCCCTTGCGGGGAGGGATCAAGGGTGGGGGGCGTTTGGCCCCTATATCGGGGCTCCCGGCACCCCCTCCCAACTTGCCATTCGAGTGTAGCTCTCATGGCCTTCTTGTCTTGAAAGGCTCCACTGGAGCCTTTCACCGGCTTTGCCGGCGACTGCGAAGCCCGTCAAGGGGGAGGAGCAGGCTGGTGAAGCGGCGTCTCTGTGCCCTTCACCGCATCAAATATCGTCATCCTCATACCAGGTGCGGCCGTCGCGCTCGATCAGGGCGATGGAGCCGCTGGGGCCCCAGGTGCCGGCGACATAGGATTGGGGAGCTTCGCTGGAGCGGTCCCAGGCCTCGCGGATCGGATCGATCCAGGCCCAGGCGGCTTCAAGCTCGTCGCGGCGCATGAACAGGGTCTGGGAGCCCCGGACAACGTCCATCAAGAGGCGCTCATAGGCTTCCGGCGTGCGCTCGTTGAAGGTCTCGGCAAAGGAGAGGTTGAGCGGCACTTCGCGCAGGCGCATGCCGCCGGGGCCAGGATCCTTGATCATCATCATCAGCTTGACGCCCTCGTCGGGCTGGAGGCGGATGATGAGCTTGTTGGCCTTCGGCGCGCCTTCGGCGTGGTCGAAGATGGAATGGGGAATGGGCTTGAACTGGATGCAGATTTCCGAGACGCGGGCGGCCATGCGCTTGCCGGTGCGGAAATAGAAGGGCACGCCGGCCCAGCGCCAGTTCTCGATCTCGGCCTTGAGTGCGACAAAGGTCTCGGTGCGGCTGCCCTTCTTGTCGTCGGGCAATTCGTCCTGATAGCCGGCGACGGACGTAGCCTCGGAGGTGACGCCCTTATACTGGCCGCGCACGGTCTTGGAAGCGACATCGCCATTGGTGATGGGCCGCAGGGCGCGCAGCACCTTGAGCTTTTCGTCGCGCAGCGCGTTGGCATCGTCGCTGGCCGGCGGCTCCATGGCGACCAGGCACAGCAATTGCAGCATATGGTTCTGCACCATGTCGCGCAGGGCGCCGCTCTCGTCGTAATAGCCGCGCGTGCCGGCGCCGACGCTTTCGGCCACGGTCAGCTGCACATGGTCGATATGGGCCGAATTCCAGATCGGCTCGAACAGCGTATTGGCAAAGCGCAGCGCGAGCAGGTTCTGCACCGTCTCTTTGCCCAGATAATGGTCGATACGGTAGACTTGATCTTCCTTGAAGATCTTGGCGACGCCGTCATTGATCTCGATGGAGGAGGCCAGATCGTGGCCCAGCGGCTTTTCGATGACCACGCGGGCATCGCGCCGATAGAGCTTTTTGGCATGCAGATATTCGGCGATGGGCTCGAAGAGGTCCGGGGCGACGGCCAGATAGAAGGCGCGCACCACATCGGGATCGTTGCGCAGGGCCTTGCCGAGATCGCCGGCTTCCTCGGGCTTGGAGGCATCGACCGGCACATAGGAGAAAATGCCGATGAAGCGGTCGATGACCGCCTTGTCCTGCTCGGACTTTTCCACGAACTGGGTGACGGCGTCACGCGCGATCTTGCGGAATTCCTCATCGGAGAGCTTGGAGCGCGAGGCGCCGATGATGCGGCTCTCTTCGTCGAACTGGCCATCCTTGAAGCGGTGGTAGAGCGCGGGAATGAGCTTGCGCTTGGTCAGATCGCCGGTGGCGCCGAACACCACGTAATCGAAGGGCTGGACAGGAATGATGCGGCTGGACACGAGCGGAAGGTCCCTGGTTGAGACGAAAGATCAGGCGGAAAAATTCTGCCGGGCGAGGATGACCGCGCCATGCAAGGGTTCATAACGGGGCAAGGCGACAAAAGACCCATAGCGCTCTTGCAGGATGGGGAAAAGCGCCTCGCCGAAACCGCCGACAATGGCCATCACCCCGGCGCCATGGGTTTTGAACCAGCGCACATAGGTATCGATATAGCCCATCTGGATGTCGAGCATGCGGCGGGCCACCGGATCGCCCTTTTGAAGGTGATCGATGAAGAGCGGCATGAGCTTGCCGAATTCGGCGGGGGCGCGGCCGATCAAAGCCTCGTCGCAGCCCTCGGAGCCATCGCGGTTGACGATACGCAGGCCCATGGCGGTGACGAAGGACCAGGTCATGACCGCCTGATTGTCGCCGCCCAGCGCGGCGATGACGGCCTTGGTGAGCGGGGAGGCTTCGACCAGCCCATCCTCGGCCTCGACGGCATAGCGGGCCAGCTCGCGCCCGAGAATGGCTCCCGACATCTGGTCGCCGATCTGAAAGCCCCAGCCACCGGCCTGGTGGCGCTTGCCATCGACGATGGACATGGCGGCCGAGCCGGTGCCGACGATGATGACGCCGCCCTCCGCCCCGCCCAGCGCGCCGGCATGGGCAATGTCGATATCGTCATAGACCTTGACCCCGGCAAAGGGCCAGGGGCGGGCGGCGAAGGCGTCGCGGGCCGAATCCATGCGGCCCCCGGCCATGCCGAAGCAGGCATAGGTGTTGGCGGTCTCGGCGTAATCGAGCCCGGCGGCGGCGAAGACGTCGCGCGTGCCGTCGCTGATGGCCTTGTAGGCGGGCTCGCCGGCATCGATTTGCAGATTGGAGCGGCCATTCCTGACCTCGGCCAGCGTCACCAGGTTTTCGTCGGCCAGACGAACGCGGCAATTGGTGCCGCCACCATCAACGCCAAGGTAATATCTGGCCACGCCGGGCTACTCCATCGGTCCGAAGGGATTGCCAGCCTTTTCGCGCAAAAGCGGCAAGAGCTCCAGACCCTTGTTTTATCGCGCCTTGCCGGCGCAAAAGAGGTGAACCCGGCGCGGCGCTGAGTCCAGCACGCGGTTTCGCGCGGACCATAATGCGAAAGCCGATCATACGAAAGTAGAATAAGGCACAAAAATATGCCGGGCGGCAGCGCGCAGCCAGTGGCGCGCTGATGCGTTATGAAGGCGGCAGACAGGGGATGGGCAGGAGAAACGACGGCATGATGCGACATGTGCTGATTCTGGGCGGGGCGCGCTCTGGCAAGACGGCCTTCGCCGAAAGGCTGGCGCTGGGCAGCGGCGCCAGCCCGGCTTACCTGGCCACCGCCGAGGCGCTGGACGCGGAAATGCGCGAGCGCGTGGCCAGCCACCAGGCCGGACGCGCCGGGCGCTTCGCCACCATCGAGGAGCCGCTGGCGCTGTCGGGCGCGCTGCAAAGGGCTTCGCGCAGCCATGACGTGATCCTGGTCGATTGCCTGACGCTGTGGATCACCAATTTGCTGATGACCAATCGCGACGTGGCCGCGGCGGTAAGCGAACTGGGCGAGACGCTGAGCCGGATCGAGGCGGCGCGCATCATCCTGGTCAGCAACGAGGTGGGGCTGGGCATCGTGCCCGACAACGCCATGGCCCGCACCTTTCGCGACCTGGCCGGCTCGGCGCATCAGCGGCTGGCCGAGATCTGCGACGATGTATATTTCGTGGTCGCGGGGCTGCCCATGGTGCTCAAGGGCGCGGCGCCGGAGGCGTGAGGGGGGCAGCCACCGGCTTCCCTTCTCCCCTCGCGGGAGAAGGTGCCCCGAAGGGGCGGATGAGGGGGCTCTCACCGCAAGAATTGAAGCATAGGCACACGCAGCGGTCCCCTCACCCTGCTTTTCCTCTGGACGAGGAAAAGCTGTCCCTCTCCCGCAAGGGGAGAGGGAGGGTGCCGGTGGCTGGGCAACTTACTGCCCCGCCGCGAAGATCAGCAGCGCCAATCCCATGCTCAGCGCCAGCAGCATGTTGAGCACCATGCGGTAGAGCTGGAGGGCGCGCAGGATGTCGCTGGCGACGAGATCGGCCTTGCCGTCGCCGAAGGCGGGCAGGTCGACCAGTTCGCCATCATAGGAACGCGGGCCGCCGAGCCGGAAGCCGAGCGCGCCGGCAAAGGCGGATTCGGGCCAGCCGGCATTGGGCGAATCGTGCTTTTTCGCGTCGCGCCTTGCGGTTGCCCAGGCCAGGCCCGGGCTGGCATGGGGCACGAAGAAGCAGGCGGCGGTGACCAGCACCGCGCTCAGGCGCGCCGGGATGAGATTGACCCAATCGTCGAGCTTCGCCGCCGCCCAGCCGAAATCGCGGTAGCGGTCATTGAGATGCCCGATCATGGAATCGGCGGTGTTGATGGCCTTGTAGAGCGCGATGCCGGGCAGGCCGAAGACCACCAGCCAGAACCAGGGCGCGACGACGCCGTCGGAGGTGCTTTCGGCCAGGGTCTCGATGGCGGCGCGGGCGACGCCCGCCTCGTCCAGCGCCTGGGGATCGCGCCCGACGATATGGCTCACCGCCTCGCGCCCGGCTTCGAGCGAGGTTTGCAGGGCGGTGGCGACGGCCCTGACGGCGCGGCCCAGTTCTTTTTGCGCCAGGAAGGGCGTGGCGAGCAGGATTTCGAGCACCCAACCGAGGGGAATGGCGCGCAGCGTCTGCTGCACGATGAGGGCGGGCACGAAGGCGGCGAGCAAAAGCAGGGCCAGGGCGATGACGCCGCCCCGGCGGCGCGCGGGGGCGTCGCCTTGATTGAAGCGCTGCTCCAGGGCGGTTATGAGGCGGCCGAACCAGACCACCGGATGACCGATGCGCTCGAACAGGGACGGCGGATAGCCCCAATAGCGTTCGAGCAGCAGGGCGAGAGGCGCGATAAAAGCAAGCATCAGGCTATCTCTACGGGGTGGGAGAGCGCGAGCAGCGCATCGATATCGAGATGAGTTTCGAGATGGGCGGCGAGCCCGTCCAGGATGCGCTCGATGCCGGCCTCGTAAGCCAGATCGGGGCTGGCGGGGCCGCCCAGGAAAGCGCGGCGGAAGCCATCGGCGGAAAAAAGGCCGTGCAGGTAAGTGCCGGCGACGCGGCCATCGGCGCTGACGGCCCCCTCCCCCGCCTCCTCGACAAAGGTGAAGGGGCGGGCGGTGTCGGGGCCAATGGTGCGGCCCATATGGATGCGGTAGCCGCTGATGGGCTGGCCGGATGCGCCATGGCGGGCGGCTTCGACGCGCACCTGCTTGAGAGGGGTGAGCGTGGTTTCGACGTCGAGCAGGCCCAGGCCCGCGCTGGCGCCGGGGGGGCCTTCGAGCCCGTCGGGATCGGCTATGGTGCGGCCCAGCATCTGGTAGCCGCCGCAAATGCCCAGCACCCTGCCCCCGGCGCGGTGATGGGCGGCGATATCGACATGCCAGCCATTGGCGAAAATCACCGCCAGATCGGCGCGGGTCGCCTTGGAGCCGGGCAGGATGACCAGATCGGCATGGCGCGGCAGCGGCTGGCCGGGGGGCACGAGGATCAGCTCGATATCGGGCTCGGCGCGCAGCGGATCAAGATCGTCGAAATTGGCGATGCGCGGCAGGCGCGGCACGGCGATGGTAAAGCGGCCATTGCGAGGACGGCTCGAATAGGCGTCGAGCGCCAGGGCGTCCTCGGCGGGCAGGCCCCCGGCATCGGGGAAGAAGGGAATGGGGCCGAGGCAGGGCACGCCGGTATGGGTGGCGATGGCGGCGGCGCCGGCGGCGAAGAGGGCGGGATCGCCGCGGAATTTGTTGACCAGGGTGGCGCTTATGCGGGCGGCGTCCTCGGGGGCGATGACGGCGAAGGTGCCGACAAGGGAAGCGATGACGCCGCCGCGCTCGATATCGCCCACCAGCACCACCGGAATATTGGCAGCTTCGGCAAAGCCGAAATTGGCGAGGTCATTGGTGCGCAGATTGACCTCGGAGGCGCTGCCGGCGCCTTCGACCAGCACATAATCGGCGGTCTGGGCCAATTCGCGGAAGGCGGCGAGAACATCGGGGAGGAATTTTCCGCGCTCGGCCCAATAGGCGCGGGCGGCCATGGTGGCGCGGCGCTGGCCGCGCACCACCACCTGGGCGCCGGTTTCGGCCTCGGGCTTCAGGAGAATGGGGTTCATCGCCGTGACCGGGGCGCGGCGGGCGGCACGGGCCTGAAGCGCCTGGGCGCGGCCGATCTCGCCGCCATCATCGGCGACGGCGGCATTGTTGGACATGTTCTGCGGCTTGAAGGGGGCGACGGACAGGCCCCGATTGGACAGCGCCCGGCAGAGGCCGGCGACCAGCAGCGATTTGCCGACATCGGAGCCGGTGCCCATGAACATCAGCGATCTGGCTGGCATGGGATCCCCCTCATCCGCCCCTTCGGGGCACCTTCTCCCACAAGGGGAGAAGGGAAGAAAGAGGCCGCTTATGCCGCATCGACGACATGGGCGTAAGAGCCCATGACGCGGCCGATGACGGCGCCCATGGGCGGCTGGGCTTCGCCGGCGGCGTCGGTGGCGGCGAAAAGCGGGGTGAGACGCGTCTGCCGGGCCGAGGAATAGTGAAACTCATGGCCGTTGAGATGGCCCGGCCAGGGCAGGTCGCCGGACTGAATGAGGCGGCGATAGCCGAGGATGCGCCGGGGCCGGTCGATGCGGGTGGTGACGGGAAGCAGGCCGGCCATGGCATGGCCCCTGCCCTCCTTATCGACCAGGGTTTCGCCCAGCACCATGAAGCCGCCGCACTCGCCATAGAGGAGCGCGCCCCGGTCTCGCGCCGCGATGAGGCCGGATTTGAAGCGGGCGGCGGCGGCAAGACGGGGGCCGTGCAGTTCGGGATAGCCGCCGGGCAGGAATATGGCATCAGCGGAGGCTGACGGCGCCTCGTTCTGCAGCGGCGAGAAGAAGCTGAGTTCGGCGCCCTGGGCGCGCCAGTCATCGAGCAGATGGGGGTAGAGAAAGGCGAAGGCTTGGTCTTTTGCAATGGCCATGCGCTGGCCCAGAGGCGGCAGCGGGCGCGGCGGGGCGCAGGGCGGGGCCAGCGGCGTGGCCATCGACATGAGGCGCGGCAGATCGACATAGCTGGCCATGGCGTGGGCGGCGGCGGCGAGGAAAGTGTCGAAGGTCTCGATTTCACCGGGCAGGACCAGACCGAGATGGCGTTCGGGCAGGCTCAGCCCGGCCTCGCGCGGAATGGCGCCGAGCAGAGGCAGGCCGGTGGCGGCCAGCGCCTCGACCAGCATGCGCTCATGGCGCATGGAGGCGACGCGATTGAGGATGACCCCGCCCATATGCAGGCCGGGCCGCCAATGGGCGAAGCCCGAGACCAGCGCCGCCACGGACTGGCTCTGACGCTCGGCATCGACCACCAGCAGCACCGGCACGTCGAGCAATTGCGCCAGATCGGCGGTGGAACCGGTATTGTCGGTGGCGCCGTCGAAAAGGCCCATGACGCCTTCGACCAGCAGCAGCTCGGCACCGGTCGCCTGCACGGCAGCGAGATTTTTCAGCCGCGCCGGGGCCATGGACCAGGGGTCGAGATTGACGCAATCGCGCCCGGCGGCGCGGGCGAGGAAACTGGGGTCGATATAGTCGGGGCCCGTCTTGGCCGGGGCGACGACATGGCCGGCCTGGCGCAAAGCGGCGAGCAGGCCGAGGGTGACGGTGGTCTTGCCCGAGCCGGAGCGGGGCGCCGCAACGACGATACCCTTAGCCAAGGATGTGCCCCCTTGCCTGGTCGACATACCAGTCGAGCGTTTCGCCATAGGCGCCGATCGGGCCGAGCACGATTATGGCGGGGGTCGGCAGATCGGTGAGGGTGGGCGCTTCGGCCAGCGTGGCATGGCGCACCGATTGGCGGGGGGTGGCGGCGTTGGAGACGATAGTGAGGCGGTCATTGCCGCTGCGACCCGCCGCCAGCAGGTTTTGCGCGATTTCTCCCAGGTGACGCACGGCCATGAACAGCACGATGACCGGGGCGGCGCGGGCGACGGCGGGCCAGTCGATATCGGCGGGCACGGCGCCGGTTTCGTCATGGCCGGTGAGGAAAAGCACGGCGTGATTGGTATCGCGATGGGTGATGGGAATGCCGGCATAGGCCAGCCCCCCCAGGCCGGCGGAAATGCCGGGCACGATGCGGAAGGGAATGCCGGCGGCGGCAAGCGCCTCGGCTTCCTCCCCGCCCCGGCCGAACATGAAGGGGTCGCCGCCCTTGAGGCGCAGGACGCGGTGGCCGGCACGGGCCAGCTCGACCAATTGGCTGGTGATTTCGGCCTGCCTGGGCGAGGGCTGGCCGCCGCGCTTGCCAACAAAAACGCGGCGCGTTTCGACCGGGGCCAGGGCCAGCAGCGCGGGCGAGACCAACGCGTCATGGACGATGACATCGGCCTCGCCCAGCGCGTGATAGGCGAGCAGCGACGCCAGCCCCGGCCCGCCGGGACCGGCCCCAACCAGCCAGACCGTGCCTGGCAGCATGGGCGGGAAATCGGCATGATCGAGCACGGCAAAGTGGCTGGGGCGGGCCATCAGCAAGGGGCCTCCGGGGAAAGGGCGAGGGAACCGGAAGGCCGGAGAATGTAGCCCCACCCCCTCCCAGCCTCCCCCATCAAGGGGGAGGTGCCATCCGGTGGGCTGGGCAAGATGGTGCCAAAAGCACGGAGCCACACCTCCCCCTTGATGGGGGGAGTGTTCACTTCAGGCGCTTTCTGTCGGGCAGTTCCCACCCCCCCACCTGCGCGTCCCGC
>NZ_JAUCDN010000096.1:0-10892 GCF_034675085.1 Devosia sp. | reverse complement strand
CCAAGGGCGCCGCCATCCTGGGACGCGCGGAAATGCTGTCTCCCGCGCTTGAGGAACTGGTCGTCACCCATATCGGGGAAGACCTCAACACCTTCCTCGCCGAGGCGGCGACGCTGTCCGACGCCACCATGCTCGAGATCATCGCCCGCTACGATATTCCCGCCGCCGCCGTCATCGCCGGGCGTGCCGATCTCTCCAATGTCGTGCTGGCCAAGCTCTTCCAGATGAATTCGCGCAAGGTCTATCGCGCGCTGGCCGCCAATACCGCCATCGTGGCGCGCGGCGCCTATCTCAGCGCCCTGGCCCGCTCGGCCCAGATGGACCACATGGTCGCCGAGGCGCTGGCCGCCCGCAGCGATTTCGACACCGCCCTTCTGGCCCCCGCCTTCTTCGATCTTTCCGATACGGACCGGGTCAAGGTCATCCATGCCTTTGCCCACCGGGAGACGCCGGCGGCGCCAATCAGCAAGACAATTGAACAGCTTACCGTTGCCAACCAGGACCTTACCCGGGCGCTGATGAAGCTGTTTTCCGAAAATCGCCGCCCCGAGGTCACGCGCCTGCTCGCCCAGATCACCGGGCTCGACGAGGTGCGGTGTGGCCAGATCGCCCATGACGTCACCGGCGCCTCGCTCTTCGTCATCCTGCGTGCCTTCGGCTGCACCGCCTATGATGGGCTCAAGGTGCTCATCCATGCCACCAGCCATGATGGCGAACGCTCGCGGGCGCTGGCGGATTTCGCTACGCTTTTTGGAAATGTCTCGCCGGAATCAATGGCTTATCTCGTCAGCGCCTGGCGTGGCGAGGTCAATCTGCTCGAGCTCAACAAGCCCGAATACAAGCCGTTCATCGCCGACGCCCCGCGCCGCTCGCCGGCCAATGTACTCTCGCCGGCGCACAATCCGGTGGTCGATCAGGCCATCGAGGCACTGGCCCGCATCGGCGCCCGCCGCGCCAGCTAGGAGACGATATCGATTCCGGGATCGTCGCCCCGGAGATCGAGGCTCAGCACCCATAGATCGGGATCGAATCGCGCTTCCTGGGCGATGCGCTCGACGACCTTTTCCGGCTCGACCCGTGCAAAGCGCTTCTGGAACACCAGCCCGGCATCGTCGCGCCGGCTGACCAGCGGCGCCGGGGTGAAAAGCGAGCGCGTGCCGTCGAGATGATCGATCTCGATAAAGATCTGGCCGGCAATGGGATCGCCCTTGCGGGCGACCACGCAGATATGGCCCAAATCATTGTGCCGCCTGATGAAAGCGGAACACCACAGATCACTGCGGAACGCGCCCACTAGATGTCGGCGCCCGCCTGGCGCAACAGGCCGACCAGATCGGGCTTGATCTGTCCCGTCACCCGGTAGCTGTGGAAATTCTCGAATTCCCGAATGGCCCGGGCGGTGGCGTCGCCGGGATGGCCATCGATGGAACCGCGATAAAAACCGAGGCTGGCCAACCCGCGCTGGATGGTGCTGACCAGTTGCACATTATTGGCCGGAGCCACGGAGGCGGTCGCCACGGGGGCCGGCGCCGGGGTGGAAACGACCTGGGTGGGCACCGGCATGGTCTGCGCCGGAGCCGAAGCAGTGCCGCGCGCGCCGTCGACGGCGGCGACGATGGAATCGATGGTGTTGGCGGCGGCATTGCCGATGGTGTCCACCGCTTGGTCGACGGGTGACAGATTGGGCAGGCGAGCCACCACGCGATCAGCCTGCTGGGCCGGAACCTGCTGCACCACCGGCTGGGCGACGACCGGAGCCGGAGCAGTTACCGGCACGGGTTGGGCCACCGGCGCGGCGGCGGCCTGGGGCGCGGCGCCCGTTGCATCGGCGCGCAGGATGGCGTCGATCACGCCGGGCGTCAGCGCGCCGGTGGAGGGCATGCCGTTGCGGGTCTCGAAAGTGCGGATGGCGTTGGCGGTCATCGGCCCGTAAAAGCCATCGACCTTGCCGTTGAAAATCCCCAATTCGCTGAGTTTTTTCTGCACGGCAAAGGCGTCGCGATTGCCGACCGGCGCGTCGGGAACAACAGCGGCACCGACGGGCGCCGCTACGCTGCCGGTTGTTTCCACCAGTGCCGGAACGGCGGGACGCGCCAGCGCCGGAAGCGGCTCGGGGGCAACGGCGATTTCGGCCATCGTTTCAGCCATGGGCGCCACCGGGGCGAAGAAGGGCGCGGGATGGCGTTCCGATTGCATGTAAAGCGCATTGCTCGCCGCCATGGCGGTGAGCGTGACCAGGGCGAGCAGGCCGGTGGAGGCCAGGGGCGCACGCATATATTGCGCCAATGTCCATTGGCCGGCCCGGCCCAGCGACGCGGCGACGGCGCCGCCCGCCAGAAGGGGCAGGCGCGAGAGAGTGGTGGCTGTCATTGCGCTTTTCTTTTTTCGTCTTGCCATAGGTGTACAGGAGCGGCAGCAGGCTCGCGATGCAGAGGAGTGACGGTGGCAGTCTCGCCGCTCTTTATTGCCGGACCGTTTATGGGCAGCAAAACGGTGACGGTTGTCCCCGATCCGATCTCGGACATCGCCCGCAAGGTGCCGTCATGCAGTTCCACGAGGCCCTTGACGATGGAAAGGCCCAGCCCCGTTCCCTCGTAGCGGCGCTCCAGCCCGCCCTGAACCTGGAAAAACGGCTCGCCCAGGCGCTCGAGCGATTCGGGAGCCATGCCGATTCCCCGGTCGCTGACCGAGAGGTTGAGAGATTGCCCCTGCCGCTTGAGGCTCACCGTCACCTGCCCGCCGGCATGGCTGAACTTGATGGCGTTGGACAGCAGGTTGAGCAGGATCTGGCGGCAGGCGCGTTCGTCGGCCACCAGCATGGGCAGGGCGGTGGCAATATCGGCGACCAGCGTCACCTGCTGGCGCCGGGCCATCGCCTCGACCATGCTGAAGCAGGGCTCCACCATGGTTTCGGCGGCAAAGGGTTCGGTCTGCAATTCGAACCGGCCGGCCTCGATCTTGGACATATCGAGCAGCATGCGCACCACTTCGAGCAGATGCTTGCCGCTCTGGTGGATGAGATTGGCATATTCCCGGTGCGTGCCCGACAATTCCCCGCCGATGCCGCTGGTCATCATCTCCGAAAAGCCGACAACGGCATTGAGCGGGGTGCGCAGCTCATGGCCGATGGTGGCGAGGAACCGCGACTTGGCCTCCGAGGCTTCCTCGGCGCTGCGCCGGGCCTCGGCCATGGCCATTTCATCGTCCTTGCGGCCGGTAATGTCGCGGAACAGGGCCACCACCTCGTGGCGCTCGCCCGGATGATCGGCGTCGATGACCGGCGAGAAGCTGACCTCGGTCCAGACGAAACGGGGAACGCCGCCGCTGGCGCGCGGATCGTCCTGACGCATCCGCACCTCGATGGTACGTGTGCGCCCGCCCTGGCTGGCATCGGCAAAGGCCGACAGATAGGCCGGCCGGTCGAGCACATGCACCCGCTCGCCCAGATTGCCGGCGGAGAGTTCATAGCGCTGGCAGCCGAACAATTGCTCGGAGGAGCGCGATGCGAGCAGCACTTCGCCATCGCTGGAAAAGCGGATCACGCCATCACGGACATGCTCGATCAAATGGCGATAGGCCGTCACCTGCGCCTTGTCATAGACCTCGTAGGCCATGTTAATGCGGTTGGCCGTATGGAGCACCAGCACGACACTGGCGATGAACATGGCCGCCGAACTAACGGTCAGTAGCGCCGGATCGAGGGGAATTGCCGGGGCCGCGAAGGTGGCGCTGACAAAGGCCAGGGCGAACACGCCGGCCAGCATGACCCAGCTCTGGCGGCGCAGCGTCCGATTGCCTTGCAGCGCGGCCAGAATGGGCGCCATGACGGCAATGGCGAGGCCCGCGTCACCCAGCCGGCCATCGGCCAGGGTCAGGATACAACCCAGCGCCAGAAGCGCATAGACCTGGCCGGCCGCCGCTTCCTCGAAGCGGCCGCGCTGATGCAGGCTCAGCGTCACCATACCGGCGGCGAGGCCCATAAGGCCGAGCGCGAAAGGCAGCGGGGCTCCGGCAAGCAGCCAGTGCATGGAAAAGGGCAGGCCGAGCAGGCCGAACAGGACCAGCAGACGCGAATTATTGGCCAGCGTTCTGCGCCGCAGGATTTCCGGGCGGTTTCCGCTGCCGGCGGCCATGGCTATCTCTTTGCTTTCGCGGAAAGAGAAAAGGCTACGCATACACATTACTCACTATCGCGGCGCCAGCGGTATCGGGTGCCCAGGACACCAGAAGTGGGGCCTGAACGCGGTCAGGTCTTGTTGGGGCCACCCTGCCGGCCAAGAGCTAAGGCGAGCTTAAATCCCCCTGCCCTGCGCGCGCCTTGCCGGCTCATCCGGGCGGGTTTCTAGGCTTAGCGTAAACAACCCGTTGCCGAAGGAGAGCGGCATTTTCGTAAAATTTTATCGAAAGCGCGCAGCGGCGCTTAAGAGGCCGCGCCTAGGGTTGCATCGAGGCAGGCAAGAGCCCGCCGACTTCTGGATTGGCCGATGTTTGCAATTGCTCGTTCCATTTTCTGGCTGACGCTGGCCTATGTGGTCATCCGACCCGGCGTCGAGCTGCCCGATCCGCAGGCGGCGCAGGCCGAGGCGATGGCGGCGGGCAGCCGGTTCGTTGCCAGCCAGATCCAGGCCATCGAATGCACCAGTTTCGAATGCCTCGGCGCCAGGACGCTGGCCGCCGCTGCATTTTCTTCTTCCCCGTCCGCCGGCACGCCCATGCATGAGATGCCGGCAAGCACTCCGGTCCCCTTCCCCAGGCCCCGGCCGGACCGGGCGGGATAAAGGGCGCCTTCGGACGCCCAGGTCAAATCCAGCGGTCGCTTCACTTCCCCAGGTGATGCACTCCAACGACCCTGGCCCTGCCGCAAGCACGCTGCCCCGTGCTTGCGGCTTTTTCTTTGCGTGCTCCCGCACTGGTCAAGCCGCCCTCGATTGACTAGATAGGGCTCATGAACCCGCCCCAGGCCTTTCAGGACATCGCCGACAACCTTTCCTTTCTCGATGACTGGGAAGATCGCTACCGCTATCTCATCGAACTGGGGCAGGCCCTGCCCCGACTTGCGGAAACCGAGAAATCGGACCGCAACAAGGTTCACGGCTGCATCTCCCAGGTCTGGCTGGTGGCCGACCGGCGCGAGGAGAAGGGCGAGACCATCCTCTCCTATCGCGGGGAAAGCGACGCCATGATCGTGCAGGGGCTGGTGGCGGTGCTGCTGGCGCTCTACTCGGACCGGCCCGCAGCCGCCATCGCCGAAACCGACGCCATCGCCATCTTCGATGCCTTGGGGCTGCGCGAGCATCTGACCACGCAGCGCTCCAATGGGCTGGTGGCCATGGTCAACCGCATCCGCGCCGAGGGCCAGGCGGCAGCCTGAGCGCTGGCCGCCACCCCTTTACGGCTTTTCGGCGATGAGCGGCAGGCGCCGCTCCCGCCAGCCCTGCACCGGCGCGCTGTTTTTCCCCGCTGCTTCCTCCCGCAGGCCGAATTGCGCCGCCAGCTGCTCGAGGCTGATGCGCAGCACCAGCTTGGCGCTGCGCCGGGGCCAGCGGCGCTCGGTTTCCACCTGTTGCAGGCCCTTGCCCAAGCCGCAGACATCGAACAGCACCCCCCAGCACTCGGCGGGCAGCTTGCTGGCGATGCGGCTGAGAGCAAGGCGCGCCTCGGCGGCGCCGTCGCCCATGTGAGCGGTATCGCCCGCCCCGCGCTGGCGGCCGCCGACATGGGCCGGATCATAGCTCATGGTCAGGCGCGGCGGCAGTTGCGCCCGCCGCACCAGGGCTTCGAAGCGCGTGGCGGCGGCGAGATGATGGGACGCGAGGAACGCCTCCTGTCCCCGCCCCGCGATGCGACTGGCGGCCGGGCCCGCCGGCTGCTCAGGCCGCATGATCGTCATCCCCCGCCAGCCGCGCCTCCAGCGCGCGCTCGAGCGCACAGACCTCGGCATCGAAACGCGGATCGTCCCGCATGTCCTCGATCAGGGCGCAGGCATATGAGACTGTTGTCCTATCGCGCCCGAAGGCTTCCCCGATCTCGGTAAGGCTGCGCCCGAACACCACATGGGCCAGATACATGGCGAGCTGGCGAGCGCGGGCCGTGGCCAGACGGCTGCGGCTCTTGTGCATAAGCAGGCGAATAGGTACATTCCTTTGGCGTGCGACAAGGGCGATCACCTCGTCACAGGCTCGCAGGGGCGCAGGCCTCCAGGGCGAGCGGGGCTGGCCATTTTCAAGCAGAACACCGTCATACATATCCACGCCTCATCACGTATAAGGAATTTATTCCTATATACTGCGATGGCGCAAGCGGGGCGGGGATAAGTGGGTGATGAAAAGAAAAACGGCCGCTTTTGGGGCGGCCGCTTGCAGCTCGGGGGAACTGCCGGATGGATGCTTCCTCTGAAGCGGAAAGGGGCGGCTATGCCGGATCAGGCGACCTTGCGGCCCAGGCCATTATCCTTGGCGAGACGCGAACGGGTGGCCGAATAGCTGGGTGCGACCATGGGGTAGTCGGCAGGCAGGCCCCACTTCTCGCGGTATTCTTCCGGCGAGAGGTTGTAGTGGGTGCGCAGATGGCGCTTGAGCGACTTGAACTTCTTTCCGTCTTCAAGGCAGATGATATAGTCGGGCGAAACCGACTTGCGCACCGGCACGGCAGGCTTGAGCTCTTCGACCGGCGCCGGCGCTTCATTGGCCTGCAAGGCCTGCAAGGCGCGATGGACGTCGCCGATCAGCTTGGGCAGGTCGACGGGGCTGACGGCGTTATGGCTTACATAGGCTGAGACGATATCGCTGCTGAGCTCGATAAGATTGGGCTCGTAACCGGCCTCAACACCAGCGGTGTCACTCATAATTCAACCTTTCATTATTTTTTAATTGAACGCAACGGGGCAGTCGCGGTCATAAGACGCTTGTATGACTGTTTACCAGGCTCCGCAACCCAAGCGATCTACCCAACACATCGTAGATTTGGCTTACTTGACGCCGAAAATTGTCATCTTTTAGACTTCATTTGGTCGATCGCCATATTTTGCTGCCGTAATTCAGGGACGCGATGACTTGGCGGATAGAAAAGATGCGTGCTGCGTGCAGCATTGGCAGCAGAAAAGCACAGACCACAATTGCCTGAAGTAAAATGGACAGCTGCGGCAGGCCGAAATCGTCGCCCATATGATTCTTCCGATCCCGAAGGTAAGATTTAAAGCCGCCGCGAGCGCAGGCAAGCCCAAAGCCGTCGAAAAGCCGCTTTATCCAGAAGTACGGCAAGCCCTTTTCTTGCCGGCCGTCGGGGCCTATGTGAGGGGGCCCACCCACGGACCCGTTTCATGACCAAGCCCATCCCGCCCGTCGCCGCCCGCAAACCGCATGCCTCCACGTTCCACCATCAGCGCCGCGACGACCCCTACCATTGGCTGCGCGCCGCCAACTGGCAGGAGGTGATGCAAAAGCCCGAGACGCTGGACACAGACATTCGCGCCTATCTCGATGCGGAGAACAGCTATTTCGAGGCGGAGTTCGGCAAGCCCACCGACGCGCTGCAGGAAACCATCTACAAGGAGATCCGCGGCCGCATCAAAGAAGACGACAGCGGTGTGGCATCTCCCGATGGCCCCTATGCCTACAACTCGCGCATGCTTGAGGGTAAGCAGTATCCGCTGATCGTCCGTACGGCCCGTGATGGCGGAGAAGAAACCGTGCTGCTCGACTGCAATATGGAAGCGGGCGAGGCCTATTTCGGCTTTGCCGGCGTCGAGCATGACCGCTCGCACCGCTACCTCGCCTGGGCGGCCGACCGGGCCGGCTCGGAATATTACGACATCGTCATCCGCGACCTCGAAACCGGGCAGGACACCGCCGAAATCATTCGCGAAACGGCCGGTTCCTATGTGTGGAGCAATGACAGCCGCGCCATCTATTATACCGAATATGACGACAACCATCGCCCCTATCGGGTGCGCCTGCATGTCATCGGCACCGACCAGGCCGACGACAGCATCATTTTCGAGGAAAGCGATCCCGGCTTCTTCGTCGGGGTCGGCCGTACGCTCAGCGACCGCTATATCGTCATCGATGCCCATGACCACCAGACCAGCGAATGCTGGCTGATCGACGCCGAGACCGGCGGCGCGCCGCGCCTGGTCGCCCCGCGCCTCACCGATCGGGAATATGACGTCGAGGAGCGCGACGGGCTGCTCTACATCCTCACCAATGCCGACGGCGCCGAAGACTTCAAGGTGGTGACCGCCCCTGCCGACGATCCGCGCCCCGAGAACTGGACCGATCTGGTGCCCCATCGCCAGGGCGTGCTGATCCTCGACACCATCGTCATCCGCAACCATCTGTTGCGCCTTGAGCGCCATGAGGGCCTGCCGCGCATTGTGGCGCGTGACCTGCGCACCGGCGATGAGCAGACGGTGGGCTTCGAGGAAGAAGCCTACGCGCTGGGCATGTCGGTGGGCTATGAGTTCGACACCTCGGTGTTCCGTCTCACCTATTCCTCGCCTACCACGCCTTCGCGCACTTATGACCTGGATCTGGAGACCGGCCTGCGCACCCTGCTCAAGGAGCAGGAAGTGCCCTCCGGCCACAATCCCGACGATTACGAGACGCGCCGGCTCTTCGCCACTGCCAGCGATGGCGAGCAGGTGCCGGTGACCCTGCTCTACCGCAAGGGGCTGGCCCTGGACGGCGCCGCCCCTGCCCTGCTTTACGGCTATGGCGCCTATGGCATGTCGATGCCGGCCTCGTTCTCGATTTCGGCGTTGTCGCTGGTCGATCGCGGCTTCGTCTACGCCATCGCCCATATTCGCGGCGGCATGGAAAAGGGCTATCGCTGGTATCGACAGGGCCGGCGCGAGCACAAGACCAACACCTTCACCGATTTCATTGCCGCCGCCGAAATGCTGGTCGAGAAGGGCTATACGTCCAAGGGCCGCATCGTGGCGCAGGGCGGCTCCGCCGGTGGCATGCTGATGGGCGCCATCGCCAATATGCGGCCCGACCTGTGGGGCGGCGTTCTCGCCCAGGTGCCGTTCGTCGACGTGCTCAACACCATGCTGGACGATACCCTGCCGCTCACCCCGCCTGAATGGCCCGAATGGGGCAATCCCATTGCATCGGCAGCGGACTATGAGCGCATCGCCGCCTATGCCCCCTATGAGCAGGTGGTGGCGCAGGATTATCCGCCCATCTTCGCGCTGGCCGGGCTCACCGACCCGCGCGTCACCTATTGGGAGCCGGCCAAATGGGTCGCGAAATTGCGCGCAACCAAGACCGGCGATGCGCCATTATATCTCAGGACCAATATGGGCGCCGGGCATGGCGGAGCCTCGGGCCGGTTCGACCGGCTCAAGGAAACCGCCATGTGCTACGCCTTCGCCCTTTATGCCGTGGGGCTGGAAGGGGAATTTCCCAAGGGCTGACGGTTGCCCTATACCAGTTTCATCAACCTCAGCGTCTATCCACTAGGAGGCTCTTATGACGACCAAATTCACCTTGCCGCCCCTGCCCTACGCCTATGATGCGCTTGGCCCCTACATGTCGGCCGAAACGCTCGAATATCACCACGACAAGCACCACCAGGCCTATGTGACCAATGGCGAAAAGCTGCTGGAAGGCTCGGGGCTGGAAATCCTGGCGCTGGAGGACATCGTCAAGGAGAGCTACGGCAAGAACCAGGGCCTGTTCAACAATGCCGGCCAGCACTACAACCACGTGCATTTCTGGAACTGGATGAAGCCCAATGGCGGCGGCACCAAGCTGCCGGGCAAGCTGGCGGCCAAGATCGATTCCGATCTGGGTGGTTTCGACAAGTTCCGCGCCGATTTCATCAATGCCGGCACCACCCAATTCGGTTCGGGCTGGGCCTGGCTGTCGCTCAAGAACGGCAAGCTTGAAGTCACCAAGACCCCGAACGGCGAATCCCCGCTCGTTCATGGCGGCAAGCCGCTGCTGGGCGTGGATGTGTGGGAGCACTCCTATTACATCGACTACCGCAATGCCCGTCCGAAATACCTCGAAGCCTGGTTCGACAATCTGGTGAACTGGGAGCATGTCGAGCTGATGTTCGAAGAAGCGCTTTAAGCGCCCGCTTCCCCGATTCAGAGCCCGCCATTCGGCGGGCTCTTTTCTTATGGGTGGGCGGTTTTCCCCGGCCATTAGCCATTTCGTTCAAGGCGCGCTTCAAACCTTTCCGGCCTCGTGGTAACGCTTCGTTTACCATTGAGGAATTTCCGTGTCTCAACCGGCAAAAGTCGTCGCCATCATCGCTGCAAATCCGGCGCTTTCCTCGCTTCTCGCGAGGGTGGTCGCCGGCGACTCGCATCTCAAGGTGCGCCAATTCGAAAGCGAGATCGAGCTCATCGCCTATATGCGCATCGCGGCAATCGACCTGCTGGTATGCGATTTCGACCGGCAGGATCGGCCTGCCTACGAGATGGTCGAATCGATCCGGCTGAATAACGAGCTGGTCAGCCAGGACGTGCCGGTCATCGCCCTCACCCGCACCATCACCCCGCCCATGCGCCATCAGGCCATCAGCGCGGGAATCGATGAAATGATCATCAAGCCCATGTCACCGCGCCACCTGCTGCAACGCATTCAGGCGCGCCTGCGCAATCGCAGCGTCGTGGGTGTCCTGGGGGGCTATCGCGGCCCGGAGCGGCGCAACCGCGCGCCCATGCCCAGGCCGCATCCGGTGCCGGCGCGCCGGCTCAGCGACAATGTGGTGCAGCTCTTCCCCGACAGGCGCAAGCCGCGCCATCCGGGGCTGGACGGCTGAGCCCCTACCGCGCCTCGACCACCAGCCGCATCAGCCGCGCCCACAGATCCTCGATGGTGTCGGCAAACTGCACGGCGCGCTCATAGCCGGCGAGGCCCGGCGCCAGCACGTCGGCGGCA
>NZ_JAUCDN010000095.1:0-10958 GCF_034675085.1 Devosia sp. | reverse complement strand
GCCCGGGTGATGCGCAGGCTGGCCAGCGCGGCCTCATAACGATCTTCCACCGGCGTTTCGAACACCAATTGCTCGGAAAAAGGCGCCGTCAGCCAGCCATTGCCCACAATCTCGTCTTCCAGTTGGCCTGCACCCCAACCGCAACAACCCAGCGCCAGCAGCGAGGCTCGCGGCGCCGGCCCGAAGGCCATGGCGCGCAGCACGTCCAGCGTGGCCGTGAGACTGACGCCTTCGGTGACCGGGTAGGTATTGCCGCTCTGATAGTCGGACGAGTGCAGCACGAAGCCACGCCCCTTTTCCACCGGCCCGCCGCGCATGACGGAGCGCTCGCGGATGGTGTCGGGCAGGCGGATGACCGCATCGGGATCACCCAGATCGAGCTCGTCCAGAATGTCGGCGAAGCGCAGATTGGCCAGTTCGTGATTGACCACGATGCCCATGGCGCCATCGCTGCTATGGCCCACCAGGAGGATGACGCTTTCGATGAAGCGTTCGTCCGCCATATCGGGCATGGCCACCAGGAATTGTCCTTCAAGCGTTTTCATGCCGGCAATTCTAGCCATGCTTGCGCTCTCATGCAAAGTTAAGCGGCCGCAAAGCCGATCACTTCACGAAGGCCTGATGTCTTTCGGGCTATTGTCCGAGCCCATCCTCAGCTAGTTGCAAGCCATGCGTCCGTTTCTCGTCCTTCCAGGTCTGGTTTTTCTTGTCTCGCCGGTCGTGGCCGCCGAGACGGCCTGGGTGGATGTCGCCCCGCAGGTCCGCATGCGGCTTATCAGCAGCGGCGAGACAAAACCCGATGGCAGCGCGCTGATCGGGTTGGAAATCGATATGCCGCAGACCATCAAGACCTATTGGCGCGTGCCCGGCGACACCGGATTTCCGGCTGAGCTGGATTTCTCTCGCTCCACCGGCGTGAAGGCCCATACCGTCCTTTGGCCCTATCCCACCCGCGAGATAACCCCGGATTATCTCGATCATGTCTATTTCGGTCCGCTGGTGCTGCCGGTGGAACTGGAGGTCGCTGAGGCGCCATGGATCGAACTCGATGCCATTCTGGGCATATGCTCGGATATCTGCGTGCCGGCACAGGTTCGCTTCGCTTTCGATCCCGCCGAGGGCGGCCGGGATCGGGTCAATGGTTTGCGGTTGCGCCAGGCTCTGGCCGACGTGCCGCTCGATTGGCCGGAAAAGTCCCAACCTATCGGCACGGTCTTGCTCGATGAGGACGGCGGCCAGCTTGCCGTGCGCCTGCTCGATCCGCGGGTGAATGCCGGCTCGCTCATTGCCGCGACCGGTTCTGGCAGCCCGCTTTTCGGCGCGCCGCAAAAAAGCCCGGAACCGGACCTAATGCTCGTTCCGGTTTTGGGCGGCAGCGCCGAAAACGATCTGGAAGGGCAGGAGGTCACCCTGACGTTCCTCACCGAAATGGGCGCCTTCGAGGTGACCCGGCAGATCGAAAGCGCGCCGCAGCACTGAGGGGTCAGGCGGGGGAACCGGCCTTTTGGCCTTGTCGGCGGGCACAAAGCCGCATATCCCGGTTGCAGATCAAAGACAAGAAAGCGCCGCCGCCCGGTGGCCATGAGGATGGGGCAATCCATTTATGATCGAACGCGGTAGTCCGGTTCCCTCGGTGAAGGTGAAACTCGTCAATGCCGATGGAGTGGCCGATACCACCAGCGATGCCGTGCTGGGGCAGGGGCTGGTGGTGTTCTTTGCTGTTCCGGGCGCTTTTACTCCCACCTGTCATCTTAACCACCTGCCCGGCTTCCTCGCCAATGAGGCCAAGCTGCGCGCCGCCGGCGTCGACCGCATCGTCTGCGCCGCCGCCAATGACGCCCATGTGATGAAGGCCTGGGCCGAAGCCTCCGGCGCCCTGGGCAAGATCGACTTTCTCGCCGATGGCAATGCCGAGCTGGCCGAGGCCCTGGGACTGACCAAGGACTATACCGGCTCGGGCATGGGCAAGCGGTTCACCCGCTCGGCGATGCTGATCCGCAACGGGGTTGTGGAAGGCGTGTTCCTCGAAGACGCTCCGGGCGTGACGGCGACCGGCGCACCTGCCATTCTGATGGCGCTCGAAGCCGCCAAGAGCTAGTGTCCGCGCCGGGAGATCGCCTTATGAAAAAATCCATTTCGCTGATGCTGCGCCTGTCCGCCACCGGCCTTCTGGCCGGCGCGCTGGCTGCCTGCTCCATGGGCGGCCTGTTCGGCGGCGGCAATGCCGCGCAAAACCAGCAATTGCAGAACGCTACCGCCACGCCGGCGGCGGTCGCCCAGGCGCAAACCAATGCCCTGCCGGCCATCGCCACCCAATGCCCGCCCATTCGCGTGCGCCCCGGCACCGAGGCCATGTTCTATTATGGCAACGGACGCACCGGCGATCCCAAGGCGCTGCAATATCAGGGCGTCATCGACGAGACCTCGCGCAATTGCGTGGTGTCCAACGGGCTCATCACCGTCAATATGGGTGTCGTCGGCCGCGTGCTGCTCGGTCCGGCGGGCACCCAGTCTACCGTCAATGCCCCGGTGCGCTTTGCCGTGGAGCGGGACGGGCAGGCCGTGTTCTCGGAAAAATACAGCATTCCGGTTGCCCTGGCCCAGCCGGCCCGCTCGGCCGAATTCGTCAAGGTGCTGGAAAACGTCGCCATCCCCTATCTGGGCGGCGAGGACATCACCATCTGGGTCGGCTTCGACACCAAGTAAGGCAAAGGGCCGCCGAAGCGGCCCTTTTGTTTATTCGGCAGCCCGGGGCATCGCCTCGGGCTTTTCCCATTTGAGTACGGGCTGGCGCGCGGCGCGGGTTTCGTCCAGCCGACGACGCGGCGCCTTGAGCGGTGCGGCGGTGAAGCGCTCGAGCTTGCCGGCGCTGGCGTGGGCGGCCAGCTCCAGCATGACTTCGCAGAAGCGATCAAGCGTCCGCTTGCTCTCGCTCTCAGTGGGCTCGACCAGCATCGCCCCATGCACGACCAGGGGAAAATACATGGTCATGGGGTGGAAGCCCTCGTCGATCAGCGCCTTGGCGAAGTCGAGCGTGGTGACGCCGGTGCCTTTGAGGAAGCTGTCGTCGAACAGCGCTTCATGCATGGCCGGATGATCGGGGAAGGGCACCGAGAACACGTGCTGCAAGCGGGCCTTGATGTAGTTGGCGTTGAGCACGGCGTCTTCTGCCGCCTGCGCCAGCCCATCGCGACCGTGGCTGAGCATATAGGTAAGCGCCCTCACATACATGCCCATCTGGCCATGAAAGGCGGTGACGCGGCCCAGGGCCGAGCCCTCGGCATGCTCGACCAGTTCCAGCCCCGCCGCGCTCCTGCGAATGAAGGGAACGGGCGCAAAAGGCGCCAGCGCGGCGGACAGCACTACAGGGCCGGCGCCGGGACCACCGCCGCCATGGGGTGTCGAGAAGGTCTTGTGCAGGTTGATATGCATGGCGTCGATACCCAGATCGCCCGGCCTCACCACGCCCATGATGGCGTTGAAATTGGCGCCATCGCAGTAAAAGAACGCCCCGGCTTCATGCACCGCCTCGGCAATCTCGATCACCTGCGGCTCGAACAGGCCGCAGGTATTGGGATTGGTCAGCATGATGGCCGCGACCTCAGGCGAAAGCGCCGCTTTCACCGCCTCGACATCCACCGTGCCATCGGCGCGGGCAGGAACGGCACGGACCGTATAGCCCAGAAAGGCTGCCGTGGCAGGGTTGGTGCCATGGGCGCTTTCGGGCACCAGCACGATATTGCGATGGGCCTCGCCCCGCTCTTCCTGCGCAGCCTTGATGGCCATCATGCCCAAAAGCTCGCCATGGGCGCCTGCCTTGGGCGAAAGAGCCACGGCGGCGGTATTGGTGAGCGTCATCAGCCAATGGCTGAGCTCCTCCATCATTTCCAGCGCGCCCTGGACGGTGGAAACCGGTTGCAGGGGATGGATGTCGGCAAAGCCAGGCAGGCGCGCCATCTTCTCGTTGAGGCGCGGATTGTGCTTCATGGTGCACGACCCCAGGGGATACATGCCGCTATCGATGGAGTGATTGAGACGCGACAGGCGCACATAGTGGCGCATGGCCTCGGGCTCGGTGAGCCCGGCCAGATCGAGCGGCGTCCGGCGCTCGAAACCGCCCAGGCGATTGGCGGTGATGTCCACTTCGGGCAGGTCCACGCCGGAATGGTTGGTGTCGCCGATTTCGAACAGCAGCGGCTCGTCGGGCAGCAGCGCCGAGCCATTGACGGGGGCAGCGGGCGTGCCGATGCCTGTGGGGCGGCCTTGCGTGTTCATGCTCATGCCAGTTCCTCCGTAAGGGCGGCGGCCAATGCGGCGATATCTGCGTCCGTGGTCAACTCGGTTGCGGCCAGGATGATGAGATCGCCCAGTTGCTTGCCGTCCTTCTCCAGCCGGCTGGCGGGTACGCCGGCCAGGATGCCGCGCCGGGCCAAGCCTTCCACGACATCCTCGGCATATTTCGGGACGCTGATGGTGATCTCGTTGAAGAAGGACTTGTTGAGCACGGCGACGCCTTCGACCGCTGCCAGCGCCTCGGCCAATTTAATGGCATTGGCATGATTGAGCCGGGCAAGGCGGGTGAGGCCAGCCTCGCCCAGAAGCGCCAGGTGAATGGAAAAGGCCAGGGCGCAGAGCCCGGAATTGGTGCAGATATTGCTGGTAGCTTTTTCGCGGCGGATATGCTGCTCACGGGTGGAAAGAGTCAGCACGAAACCGCGCCGTCCTTCGGCATCAACCGTTTCGCCGCAAAGGCGTCCGGGCATCTGCCGGATGAAATCCTTGCGCGTGGCCATCAGCCCCAGATAGGGGCCGCCGAAATTGAGCGCATTGCCCAGCGACTGGCCCTCTGCCACTACGATATCGGCTCCCAACGCGCCGGGCGCTTCGAGCAGGCCCAATGAGACCACTTCGGTCACGACGACGATCAGCAAGGCGCCCTGAGCGTGGGCGGCGTCGGCGGCAGCTTTGAGATCGCGCAGATGGCCATAAAAATCGGGGGTCTGGATAACGATGGCGGCGGTGGAGGCATCGATATGGTCGAAAATATCGCCCTGGCCCTCGGGGGAGGGCGAAAGGCAGACGAGGTCGGCATCGTCCTTGAGATAGGCTTTGACCACGTCGCGATAATGCGGATGCAGGCCCCCCGAGAGAACGATCTTGTCGCGCCGGGTCAGCCGCCGCGCCATCAGCACCGCCTCGGCCGTGGCGGTAGAGCCGTCGTAGAGGCTGGCATTGGCCACATCCATTCCGGTGAGCTTGGCGACCTGCGTCTGGAACTCGAACAGCATCTGCAGGGTGCCTTGCGAGATTTCCGGCTGGTAGGGCGTGTAGGCGGTGAGCCATTCCGAACGCTGGATCAAATGGTCGACCGTGGCCGGAAGATGGTGGCGATAGGCACCGGCGCCAATGAAGAAGGGGCCATCGCTGCCCGCCCGGTTCTTGCCGGCCAGGGCGCGCATATGCGCCTCGACGCTGAATTCGGGCTGATGATCCGGCAGGTCGAGCGTGAAGCCCTTATACGCTGGTCTCGGCACGGCGCTGAACAGCGCTTCGACATTGGCGGCGCCGATGACGCCGAGCATCTCGGCGCGCTCCGCGGCAGAGTGGGGAAGATAGCGCATGGTGGCCCTTATTTGGTCATTTCGGCATAGCCGGCTTCATCGAGCAGGCCATCGAGTTCGGAGGCGTCGCTGATGGCGAGCTTGAACATCCAGCCGCCGGCGGTGGGGTCCTGGTTGATGAGGCCGGGCTCGCCCGAAAGCGCCTCGTTGACCTCGGTGACGGTGCCGGAAACCGGGGCATAGATCTCGGAGGCGGCCTTGACGGATTCGACCACGGCGGCCTCGTCGCCCTTCTTGAGCACCTTGCCGACGGCGGGCAGCTCGACAAAGACGATGTCGCCCAACTGTTCCTGGGCAAACGGGGTGATGCCGACAATGCCGGTCGAACCCTCGACGCGGACATATTCGTGGTCAGGGGTGAATTTGGTGGTCATGATCGGTCTCTCAACTGGCCTGGGTCTTGCGAAAATAGCGATGCGGAACGAAGGGCGTGGGCACCACTTCGGCCGGCTGGGCGCGGCTGCGCACCGAAACCTGTAGCCTGGTGCCCGGCAGGGCCTTGCCCGGTGGTACGAAGCCCATGGCGATGGCCTTGCCCAGCGTGGGAGCAAAGCCGCCGCTGGTGACGACGCCGATGGGGGTGCCGGCGCCATCGAGAATTTCAGCGCCTTCCCGCGCCGGGGCCCCCTCGACCGCTAGTCCGACACGGATGCGGTTCGGTTGGCTTTCGCGCTCGGCTAGGATGCGGGTGGCGCCAGGGAAATCGGCGGCCTCGCGGCGGCGTTTGGAAAGGGCAAAGCCCAGCCCGGCTTCGATGGGAGAAACCGTTTCATCCAGATCGTGCCCATAAAGCGGCAGGCCGGCCTCGAGCCGCAGGCTGTCGCGAGCGCCCAGACCGGCCGGCTTGACGCGGGGTTCAGCCGTCAGCCTGTCCCAGAGCGTGGTGGCGAAGTCGGCCGGGCAAAGCAGTTCGAACCCGTCTTCCCCGGTATAGCCACAACGCGAGGCGATGATGGTCTGTCCGTCGATTTCAAAAGAGCGGTAGGTCATGAAGCCCATCTCCGCCGCGCCGGGGAGGATGGCGGAGAGCACAGCCACCGCTTCCGGGCCTTGCAGGGCGAGAAGGGCGCCATCGTCGGCGCGAGTGAGTTTGGCCCGGGCGCCGACAGCGGCAGCGAAGCGGGAAAAATCACCCTCCTTGGTGCCGGCATTGACCACGATATAGAGCGAGCCGGGAAGGTTGGGCGACCGGCCGATCATCAAATCGTCGATGATCCCGCCGGCCTCGTTGAGCAGCAGGGTGTAGCGGATCTGGCCGGGCTTGAGCCCGGCAATGTCGCCGCAGACAAGCGGTTCGACCAGGCCAGCGATGGCGGCGTGGTCGGTCTCGGCATCGCCACTGGGATCGTTCAGTACCAGAAAGCCTGGACCCATATGGCTGACATCGAACAGACCCGCACTCTGGCGGGTCCAGTTGTGCTCGCCCATGATGCCGGTGGCATATTGCACCGGCAGGCTGTAGCCCGCAAAGGGCACCATGCGACCGCCAGCGGCGGTGTGGCGCGAAAAAAGCGGCGTGGTCTTGAGGTCTTCGGCTGAGGTTTGGGCCATCAACGCATCCTGGAAAGTGAACAGGCGACACGATTAGAACCGCCTCGCGGCGGGTTTCGTGCCCCCTCTGTCCTCATCACCTGAGAGATTTCCCGGCTGAGCGCCGGTTGCTCCTTCGGTGGGGCTCGGCCTGGGCCTGCCCGCTTTCCAGAGTTCGTTCCGTATGCGGTCCTTTTGCCTGAGAGTTTCCGGGGCGGTTGCTCCTTCGGCGCCGGAGATATCCGATCTCTCCCGCAGTGGCGGCAAGATGAGCGAGATTTGGGATGCCGTCAATCGCGCTGATGTGGGCGCAAAGAAAAAGGCGGGCACAACGGCCCGCCTCGAATATTGGGTGAAAAGCGCTCTTAGTTGAGACGGTTGCCCACATCGGCGATAGCCTGGTCGACCACCTGGCCGCCCTTCTTGCCCATCTCGTCGGTCAGCACCAGACGGGCCGCCTCGATGGCGAGATCGGCGGAGCGGGCGCGCACCTCGGCGACGGCCTGGGCCTCGGCCTGCGCGATCTTGTCTTCCACGGCCTTGGTGCGGCGGGCGACGAGATCGGCCAGGGACGCCTGGGCTTCGGCGGTGAGGCGGGTGGCCTCCTCGCGCGCAGCGGTGATGATGCCTTCGGCCTCGGCTTCGGCGGCAACGCGCTTCTGCTCATATTCGACCAGCAGGGCCGCGGCTTCCTCGCGCAGCTTCTTGGCCTCGGCCAGATCGCTGGCGATCTTGGCGATCTGGGTGTCGAGCATCTTGGCGACGATCTTGTGGACGCCAAAATAGAGCGCCATGGCGACGAAGATGACCAGCGCGACGGTGGCGTAGAAGCTGTTATCGAGCCATTCCATGCCGGTTACTCCTTGCTCGCCTTGGCCACGGCGGCCTTGACGCTGTCGGCGGCGACGTCGCCCACCAGCTGGCTGACCACGGTCTGCGCGGTCTCGGTGGCGATTTCGTCCACGTGATTGAGCGCCTCGGCCTTGGTGCCGGCAATGCGGGCCTCGGCCGCGCTCACCTTGGCGGCAAGGTCGGCCTCGACGCCGGCGCGCTTGGCGGCCAGATCGGCCTGGATGCCCTCGCGGGTCTCGTTGGCGATGCCCTGGGCCTTGGCCTTGGCTTCGGCCAGCGCCGTCTCATAGGCGACGATAGCGGCGTCGGTCTTCTGCTGGGCCGCGTCGGCCGCTGCCAGATCGGCGTCGATGATGGCCTTGCGGTTGGCAAGAATGCCGTCGATGCGGGGCAGGGCAACCTTGCTCATCAGCACATAGAGCGCACCAAAGGTGATGGCGAGCCACAAGAGCTGGCTGGGGAAGGTGGCCGGGTCGAAGGGCGGGAACACGCCCGAACCATGATCGCCGCCATGCGCTTCGGTGGTGGCATGGGTATCGGCGGTCGGGTCGGCATGAAGCGCATCGGCAGCGCCCTGGGCGCCATCGACTTGGCCTTCGGCCGGGGTATCCGCCTCTTGGGCGTAGGCTTGCGTAACCATCAGCGAGAGGTCCCGTTAAATCCGGTCAACCGGCTGGAGGGCCGGAAAAGAGCGCGCAGCCGGAACAGGCCCGGCTGCGGAAGATCGCGATCGCGCCGAAATCAGGCGACGAACAGCAGGATCAGGGCAACCAGGAACGAGAAGATGCCCAGAGCTTCGGTCACGGCGAAGCCGAAGATCAGGTTCGAGAACTGGCTGGGAGCGGCGGACGGGTTGCGCAGGGCGCCCGACAGGAAGTTGCCGAAGATGTTGGCCACGCCCATGGCGGCGCCAGCCATACCGAAACAAGCAATACCGGCACCGATGAACTTCGCGGCTTCAGCTTCCATTTTGTAGTCCTTTCAAAGCGAGATATTCGCGGGGGTTTTCTGGCGGAAAATCCCGCCGTGAACTGGTGTCTTAGTGAGACGGGTGGATCGCGTCGTTGAGGTACATGCAGGTAAGCACCGCAAAGACGTAGGCCTGAACCGCACCGACGAGAAATTCCAGGCCGGTGAGGGCGATGGCCATAATCAACGGCAGCGCCGACCCAAGAATGCCCAGGAAACCAAGGCTGCTCATGGTGACGATGAAGCCGGTGAAGACTTTGAGCGTGATATGGCCGGCCAGGATATTGCCGAACAGACGCACGGAAAGCGAAATCGGGCGGCTCATGAACGAGATGAACTCGATCGGCGCCACGATGGGCAGGATGTAGCCGGGCACGCCCGAAGGAATGAACAGCTTGAGGAATTTCGGGCCGTTCTTGACGAAGCCGTAGATCACCACCGTGAGGAAGACCAGCATCGAGAGCGCGAAGGTGACGATGATGTGGCTGGTGACGGTGAAGAAATAGGGCACCATGCCCAGCATGTTGGCCACGAAGATGAAGGTGAACAGCGAAAAGACCAGCGGGAAGAACTTCATGCCCGCCGTGCCGGCCGCACTTCGCACCATATTGGCCACGAACCCATAGAGCAGTTCGGCCACCAGCTGCGCCCGGCCCGGCACCACGCTTTTGGCGCCGGTGGACAGGATCATGTAGAGCGACACGATGGCCACGGTGGCGACCATGAACAGGGCCGAATTGGTGAAGGCGAAGGTAACCCCGCTGCCTTCGGTGCCGTCGCCCCCCAGGGTGAACAGCTTGGCAATGTCCTGGATGACAAACTGGTGGATCGGGTCAGTACCGGCCATGGAGCCCTCTAAGCGTCATCATTGTCATCTTCGTCCTGTTCCTCGGAGCCCGGATCGGACCCCGGCGGGGCAGGCGAAGCGGCATTCATCTGCGCCACCACGCGGGTGACATTGAGTATTCCAGCGGCAAAGCCCATCAAAAGCATGATGAGCAAGCCCCAGGGGCTGGTCCCCAGGCCAAGATCGATGAGATAGCCGAAAACGGCTCCCACCAGGATCGCGGCGATGAACTCGGTGCCGATGCGCAAGCCGCGCCCCAGTCCCGTCATCTCCGCAGAAGCATCCCTCGAGGCCCTGTTGTCCTCGATTTCGCGCTCCCGCTTGGCCGAGGCGATGCGCGATGCGAGATCGCGCGTCACCTCTCGGGTGCCATGGGACTGGCCCTGGTCGTCCTGCGGTTTTGCCATCCGCGCACTCCCCTGGCCGGCCATTTTCGGGTCTTCCCCGGGCGCCCTTATCAAGTCGCGCGCAACATAGTGGTGGGGGTTTTGAGTGTCAAGACGAGCGTCGTGGCAGTAACGCTTTGATTTTTCATGCAGAATTTGTGCCGAGCAAGGGTGCGGCATGCTGTCCACAGCCAATATGGCCAAGTGATGGCGAGCGCCGGCAGATTCCCCGCATGGCAAAGCGCCGCCCGGCTGCGGTTTGGTGAGCGATGGTGGCGAGATATCCATCCCGATATTGATTTTTAGTATTGAGACGGAAATCTCGCCACCATGCCGGGATTTTTCACGGGTCGGGCATGGCGGGTCCTCTCGACCCTGGCAGCACACATTTCCCCCGCGCACCGGGAGCGACCTCCCGGCCCTGGCCGTCCCCGTGCTCATCACTCGTCATGATCGCGCTCTGGCACGGGCGATGGGGAAAGAATGCCATGGTGGCGAGCGGGCGGGGATAAAAATTTGTGGAGGAGCGCAATGCCCATGGCAACCCCGATGTCATCCCCGCCGGCGCCGGGTTGTCAGGCTCCGGCTCAGGGCCGGGGCGAGAGAGGGGCGAGGAATTCACGGGGAACGAAGCGCCCGGCGGTTTCATTTCTCCCATAACGACAATGAAAGGAGCCTGGGAAATGTCTGTAACCCATGAAATTCATGCCGGCGTGCCGGAGGAAGAGATCAAGATCGTGGTCAATTCGCTCT
>NZ_JAUCDN010000094.1:0-11036 GCF_034675085.1 Devosia sp. | reverse complement strand
ATATAGCGCGGTAGGTGGCGGAAGCAGCCGCAGCCGCCGCAGCGCTGGAAATAGAGATTGCCGTCCTGGCACCGCTTCCAGAATTCCTGCTCAACCGGGTCTTGCGGGCGAGGTCGCGGTTTGGGCGGCGCAACCTGCGCGGAGGGCCGCATTTTGGGAGGCAGATCGCTCTCGCTGCTCATGCAAACCTCCTGAGAATGGCAATGCTTCCATCGCCAAGGTCACCCCAGCCGGTCACAAGACCAGTTTGGGCTCCCAGCACCTGGCGCTCGCCGCAGTCGTGACGAAGCTGGCGCACTGCCTCGACCACGTGGTTGAGTCCCCAGACATGCGCCTCACTGAGCAAGCCGCCATGGGTGTTGATCGGATAGCGGCCACCCAGCTCAATCTGGCCATTGGCGACGAATTCGAACTGTGCACCCGGTTCGCAATAGCCCATCGCTTCCAGTTGCAGCAGAACGACATAGGTAAAGCAGTCGTAAATCTGCAGGAAATCCATGTCCTCGCGCTTGACGCCCGCCATGTCGAAAGCGCGCGGGGCAGCATAGCTGAGGCCAATCTTGAAGGGATCGGGCCGCGAGGGGATGTCGTCGGCGGGATAGGGGTGGCCTTCCGCGGCACCGGCGATGCTGACGGGCACATGCGGCATATCCCTGGCCCGATCCATTCGCGATATGACTACCGCGCAGGCGCCATCGGTTTCAAGGCAGCAATCGTAAAGGCGGAAGGGCTCGGATATCCAGCGCGCCGAATGATAGGTTTCCGCGTCGAGTTCGCGCCCATAGGTAAAGGCGCGCGGATTCAACTGCGCGTGACGCCGGCAGGCTAGCGCTACCGCTGCCATCGCATCCGCGCCCACGCCGTAAAGCTTCGAGTGACGGGTCGCCAGCCAAGCATACATCTGCACCGGCAGGAACACACCATAGGGGATGTAATAGCCCTGGATGGTATTGGTCAGCGTGTTCATGTTCATCGCCCGAGTGGGCGGGGCACCCGGCTTGGGCCTGAGGGCGGAATAGCCGTTCCAACCGAGCGTCACCAGCACGTGATCGCAAAGCCCGCTGGCGATCGCCATTGCCGCGTTCTGCAGCGCCGTCGTCGGGCTGGCGCCGCCCATGTGAACGGTGGCCGCATAGCGCAGCACATCAATGCCGAGATTGGCGGCCATTTCCTCCGAGGTCGTATAGATCGGCGGCGGCACCATGCCGTCGATGTCGCAAGGTTTCAGCCCGGCATCTGAGATTGCGCGGCGCGAGGCTTCCAGCATCATGTCCACCGCGGTCCGTTCGGTGCCCTTGACGAATGCGGTTTCGCCCACACCGGTTATGGCGGCCTTGTCGGCAAAGGATAAGGTCTGCGAAGCGTTCATACAGCGTACCCGTCTTGCCGCAATTCAGGAATAGAATCTGGCATCGGCCAGCGCCCTTTCGGCCCCTTCGACAAGATCGCGCATGACCTCTGCCGCTGGACGGATCGAATGGATCAATCCAATTCCCTGCCCCGCGAAGCCGGGCATGATATCCTTGCGCTGAGCCTTTATGCCCGAAGCCATGACCGGCCCTGAAATCATCGACTGGTAAGGCATCGGAAGCGGCTCCTTGCCCGCCGCAACCCAAGCATCGGCCCATTTGTTGCGGATCATGCGCGCAGGCTTGCCGGTCAACGAACGGCTAACGACGGTATCTGCATCGCCGCCGTCGGTTATTGCTTCCTTTTGGAACCGTTCAATCCCTGCCTCTTCGGTTGCCAGGAACGCCGTTCCGACCCACGCGCCCAGAGCGCCCAGCATCATCGCTGCGGCGACTCCGCGGCCATCGGAGATTCCACCTGCTCCGATCACGGGAACCCGATCGCCCACCGCGTCGACTACCTGCGGAATCAGCGAGAAGGTTCCGATCGGGGAGTTGTGCCCGCCGCCATCGTGGCCCTGCGCCACAATCATGTCGATGCCGGAATCGACCACCTGCTGGGCGTGCTTGACCTTGCCGATCACCGCCATGACCCTGGTGCCATTGGAATGAAGGCGGTCCATCCACGGTCCGGGATTGCCGAGGCCGGCGGCATAGACTGGCACCTTTTCCTCGATTACCACTTCCATCTGCGCCTCGAAAAACTCCCGCGTGAACAGCTGCGGACCGCCCTTGCCCATTTCCGGCGCGCCAGCCGCGCGCATGGCCATTGCGGCATCCACTTCGGGCAGATCCTCGCGTTCCATGAAATCGCGGGTGAACTGCTGATATTCGCCAAGCAGTGCCATCGGGTTTTCGGGCGAGGCGCCGCTCTGCGGTGCCGAACCGCGCCTGACGGAGGCAGGCAGAAGGGTGTCGACCCCAAATGGCTTATCGGTCAGTTCGCGGGTCTGGCGGATCCAGCTGCGCAACTGGTCTGGCGAGCAGGCCGCAGCGCCAAGAACGCCAAGTCCCCCGGCATTCGATACTGCGGCCGCGAGCGCGGGGACACTCGCCCCGCCCATTCCGGCCAGAAGGATCGGGTATTCGATCCCGAGAATTTCGCATATGCGGCTCTTGAGTGCCATCGTAATACCCTCTCCATCCAGCGCCACCCACCGGCGCCCGTTTTTTACGTCTGTCCCCACCTGACCTTCTGGGACACAAGCTCAGGGCTTCTCTGTGCGAGATAGGAGGCGGAGCCCGCCACGAGACGCGCCATAGCCTGCCGCGCTCCTTCGGCATCGCCCTTGCGCACAGCTTCAAGGACGCGGCGCAAGAAACGCAACTGGACCGCACGCTCTTGCGCCGAATACCCCAGCGAGAGCGAGAATTCGCGGGTAAGCATATGCAACGCGGAAGTCAGAAGGCCGAAAAGCGGATTGCCGCTGGCCCAGCCGAGCATATCGTGAAAACGGCGATTCAGTTCCTCGAACTGGCTGCTCGCTTCGTTTCGCTCCAGCTCTTTGAGGCAATCGGCAAGTGCGCTCAGATCACCCGTGGTCGCGCGCTGGGCGGCATAGGCTGCAACATCCGCCGCAATCGCTTCGCGCAATTCGAGCAAGCCCCTCAAGTCCGCCTCCATGAAATGCAGGATCAGCGAGAGGCTGTTCGCGAAGTCGCCAGTCTGCGGGCGTGCGACCACCGGCCCGCCACCGCGACCTAACTGAAGATGGATAACGCCCTGAAGTTCAAGGAAGCGAAGCGCTTCGCGCAAGGTCGCTCGGGCGACATCGTATCGCGCAAGCATTTCGTCCTCGCGCGCCAACCTGTCGCCCGCAACATGCGCCCCGGCTTCGATATCGCGTACGATATCCTGCGCAAGCGTGAGCGCACGCTTGGCTTTCCTCGAATCATCGACCTTCGGTTGCATCTCTGGGAATCGCTCCTCTGATAAAACCTTATAAGAGTTTATCGGATGACATGTCCAGCATCAGTCTATGAAGTCTGCAGTGCGGTCAAATGTCGCAACAATCCTTATAAGCTTTATTGACCATACCCTGCGAAACATCTACCTGTTTGATAGCAAGGTGAGTCTGCTTGCCTGGGATGGAGGACGAGACATGAGCATCGACACGATGGAGCTGGATACTGCCGGAAAAGTTGCAGCCATTCCGATCGACGAAATTGATGTCGCACGGCCGAGTCTTTTTCAGCAGGACACGATCGGCCTGTATTTTGACCGGCTGCGCAAAGAGGAGCCGGTCCACTATTGCCGCGAAAGCTATGTTGGGCCTTACTGGTCGATCACCAAGTTCGACGATATCATGGCTGTCGACACCAACCACAAAGTCTTTTCGTCGGAGGCAAAGCTCGGCGGTATCGCCATTCAGGACATGCATTCGGTGGAAGGCGCGCTCGAACTTGAAATGTTCATCGCTATGGATCCTCCAAAGCACGACCAGCAACGCAAGGCCGTCACCCCCGCTGTAGCGCCGTCCAACTTGCTGTTGCTCGAACCGACAATCCGCGAACGAGCGTGTCAGATTCTCGATGATCTGCCGATAGGCGAGGAATTTGATTGGGTTGACAAGGTCTCAGTTGAATTGACCACGATGACCCTTGCTACCCTATTCGATTTCCCGTGGGAGGAACGCCGCAAGCTCACGCGCTGGTCCGACGTCACAACGGCCGCCCCTGAAACCGGCATCGTCGAATCGTACGAAGCGAGGCGTGAAGAACTCATCGAGTGCGCGATGTATTTCAAAGGACTGTGGGAGCAGCGCATCAACGAAGAACCGAAGAACGATCTGATTTCCATAATGGCGCATTCCCCGGCGACACGGGATATGCCCTTCCTCGAATTTCTGGGTAACCTGCTGCTGCTGATCGTGGGCGGCAACGACACCACGCGCAATTCGATAAGCGGCGGTGTGCTGGCGCTCAATCAGAACCCCGATGAATATCGCAAACTGAATGACGACCCTTCGTTGATCGCCAGCATGGTGCCGGAAATCATCCGCTGGCAGACGCCGCTGACTCACATGCGCCGCACTGCGCTGCAGGACTGGGAGATTGGCGGCAAGCAGATCAAGAAGGGCGACAAGGTCGTGATGTGGTACCTGTCGGGCAACCGCGACGAAACGGTCATCGACCGGGCTGACCGGTTCATCATCGACCGCAAGAATCCGCGCCATCACCTGTCATTCGGTTATGGCATCCATCGATGCATGGGTAACAGGCTGGCAGAACTGCAGTTGCGGATCATCTGGGAAGAAATTCACAAGCGGTTCGCCAAGGTCGAAGTGACCGGCGAGCCCGAGCGCCTTTTCTCAAACCTTGTGCGCGGGATCACCAATCTGCCGGTGCGGCTGCACGCGCGCTGATTTGCTGAAGCAGAAATACGGAGTGTATGATGGTCAAAGTGACGTTCGTATCCAGCGATGGAACGCGGCGGGAAGTCGAAATTGCCGAGGGCGAAACCGCACGCGAGGCGGCGCTCTTCAATGATGTACCGGGCATCGACGGCGATTGCGGCGGTGTCTGCGCCTGTGCGACCTGCCATGTCCATGTCGATCCGGCTTGGATCGACAGGGTTGGTCGCCTGGTCGAAGGGGCAGCGGAGGCAGAGCTTCTGCAATTTGCCGAAGGTGCCAACGAATACAGTCGCCTCGCCTGCCAGATACCCATGGTGGAAGGAGTGGAAGGTTTGATTTTGCACGTTCCCGAGCAGCAATACTGACCAGACAGAGCGCAGCCCTGTCGTGCGCGTGCGGCGTCGCAAATTCAGTTTTGAACGGAGGTTTCAGTGCCAACTCAGCTAGAACCTGATGTCTAGACGAGCGAAGACGCATTTCGCACCGAAATGCGGCAATTCCTCGCCGCCCATTTCCCTGACGAATTAAGGGGCGCGGGCAATATGCTGGCCGGGCCCATTGGCAGCTTCGGCTTGTGGATCATCCTGGCCGACGCGCATCCGGAAGCTTCGAGGGACAGCTCCAGCGTGTCGGTGACATCCCCGGCCCGCATGGTGGTACACAGCTTCCAAAGGATGACATAACGGGAGAAGTCGTCGAGCACGGTCGACAGGTACACCAAGCCCCAGCCGATGATCTTGAAGTAGGTGAAGTCGGTCTGCCACATCTCGTTCGACCGCGTCGTCTTGGTGTGGAACCCGTCGGCGGCCTTGATCACGATGAAGGCCGGACTGGCGATCAGGTCATGGGCTTTCAACATACGGTAAACCGTGGCTTCCGACACGAAGTAGCGCTTCTCGTCGGTGAAGCGCACCGCGAGCTCGCGGGGTGACAGGTCGGTTGTATCCAACGCCATGTCGATGATCTGCTGCTGGATATCATCGCAGATGCGGTTCCACACCCGCCTCGGGGCCGATGGCCGATCCTCCAGCGCCTCCGGCCCGCGCTCGAGGTAGCGGTCGTACCAGCGTTAGAAGGTCCGGCGCGGGATGCCCAACTGCTCCAGCGTGCGCTTGGCCGGCAGGTGCGACTGCTCGACGATCCGAATGATCTCCAGCTTCTCGGATGCGGGTTACCTCATTCGTCGTCGGCCCTATCCGCGATCATGCTTTTTTTGAGCAACCGGTTTTCCAGCGTCAGATTGGCCACGCATTCCTTAAGGGCACGGGCTTCGCGGCGCAGGTCGTGCACCTCGCCGGTGGTCGCGGCACGGGCGGTGTCGCCCGCCAAGCGCCGCTTGCCCGCCTCCATGAACTCCTTCGACCACGTGTAATACAAGCTCTGGGCGATGACATCCTTGCAGCACAGCTCGGCGATGCTGTCCTCGCCGCGCAGGCCTTCCCGCACGATCCTGATTTTGTCCTCTGCAGAGAAGTGCCGGCGCGTCGCACGCCGTATGTCCTTCACCAGCCGCTCAGCAGGGGCCTTCGGCGCCGATTTTTTCAAGGAGGATTGGGCTTCATCCTCGTTCCTTAGTCACTACGACGAAGCCCAAATCCTCCTTAAATCACAACCTCAAATCTGTGCCATTGGTGCTGACGGCGGACAGCACCGGCAATCCGCCCTCACATGAAGCGCTCGGGTTGAGCCATGTCGGTCTCCACGCAGAGGTTCGTTTCTTGGTAGACAACTCGTTGCACGAAATAGCTCGTCGGTCAATTGGCGCTGGCACGCGAAGCCAAGAGCGGCCCGCCTCGCGGGAGGGCGCTCACCGCCGAACGATTGCCGGCTCGATCGGACTATTCTGCAACACGGCGGGAGGCAGGTAGGGCTCCGTGCCGCGATATTCGCAATTCGTTAGCCGTCAGTGCTGGCAACCTGATGCAGCGGGGGCAGAACGGCCGCGGCGCGCCGCCTCAGACGCGAGCGGTGCCAGTTGGGGATATCGGCTTGCTGACGATGAATGGCGTCGGCCATTTCAAATCTTCCACGGCTCCTATCGAGGAGGCATGTCTTCCGGTCCGCTTTCGAGATTGCCGGACATTTTCGTCAGCAATGAGCGCATCGCGCGTATCTCAGTTGGGGAAATCATATGGAGCAGTCGCGCGTAGATCATGTCGGCTTCGGCGCGCAGCTGAGGCAGGATTTCGATCGCTCGGGGCAAAAGATGAAGTTCCCAGACGCGCCGGTCGCCCTTGGCAGCGCGCCGTTCCGCGAGCACCATTCTTTCCAGCTGGTCGACAACATGGCCAACGCTGGCACGCTCCAGTTCGAGGCATTTGGAGAGGTCGGTTTGGGTCATGCCCGGGGTCCGATAGATATAGACGAGCGCGCGCCACTGGGTTCGCGTCAATCCGAAGCGCGCCGTTGAGGCATCAAACATCCGACGCAGTTTGCGGGGCACTTCCTCGATGAGAAAGACAAACTCGTCTGAGGCCGTCAGAAGACTTTTCGCGGGAGAGATGCCGCTTGTATTGCGAGGTTCAACCATCGTCATGGACTGTAGAGCCAACATCATATTCTGAAAACCCTTTACTGTAAGATATGATATAGTATGATCGTGGAATGATTGATCAGTCGATCACGCTTGCCGGGAAAGCGGGCCATGAAATCGCAGCGTCGGTTGATGGCCCGGAACTCGGATTACCGGTAATCCTCGCGCACGGCGGCGGACAGACCCGAAGGGCATGGAGGGCGGTAGCCCACCGGCTCGCGAGCCATGGTTTCCGGACCATCGCAGTCGATATGCGCGGGCACGGCGAGAGTGCATGGGCCAGCGACGGAGCCTATGATATCTCCGATTTTGCGGCCGATCTCGTCGAGATCGCTGCGGCGACGGCGAGCAAACCGGCGCTGATTGGCGCGTCGCTTGGTGGCCTGGCCGGGATCATCGCCGAGGGAAAATGCGCACCGGGAAGTTTCGGATCGCTGACGCTGGTCGACGTCACACCTCAGATGGAACCGAGCGGCGTCGCCCGCGTGGTCGGTTTCATGGCGGCGCATGCGCGCGATGGTTTTGCGTCGGTGGAAGAGGCCGCACAGGTCATTGCCGACTATCTGCCCCATCGCCCCAGCCGGAAGGCTTCGGCCGGGCTAGCACACTATCTGCGCCGCAAGGACGATGAACGCTTCTATTGGCACTGGGACCCCGCCTTCATCGAAAGAGTGACGCAGCAGGGCGGCGGCGTTTCCAGCGACCATGGCCGCACCGAGCTCAGCGCGGCCGCTGCCTGCTTGACCTTGCCGGTGCATCTGATCCGCGGCGGGTCAAGCGATCTCGTCTCGCTGGAAGCCGTCAAGCATTTCCAGGGCCTTGTCCCTCATATGGCGTATAGCGACATTGCGAATGCGACTCATATGGTGGTGGGGGACGAGAACGACGCTTTCGGGCAATCGATCCTAGAGTTTTTGCTCGGCATCCATGAAGCGGAAATGAAATCATGAATGCCCCCGCCGTCCCGGGGCTTGAGGAATTACGTGACCTATTGGCGCTGGCCCCTTTTCACCGCTGGCTCGGGCTCAGCATCGCTGAGGTCGGCGCCAACGAGTTGGTGATCTCCATGCCTTGGCGAGACGAAATCATCTCAAATCCGACGGTCGGCGCGGCGCATGGTGGCATCGTATCGGCTTTGATCGATCTGACCGGCCTCTATACGATCATCGCGATGGGGGGTGCTGCGCGGGCGACGGCGGACCTCCATGTGGATTTTCACCGACCGGCCAAGCTGGGGCCGCTTCGCGCGATCGGCAGCCCGGTGAAATTAGGGCGGCAGATAAGCGTCGCGGCTACCCGGATCCTAGCCGCAGACGGAACCTTGGTGGCGAGTGGTAGAGGGGCCTACGTCGCCTGATAACCGCCCGAGGCGAGCCAATCTGCGCGGCCAGATGCATGCCCAGCAGCTTTCGGAGCCGAGGCAGTGGCGGCAGCGACACGCTTTTTGGCGACGTGTCCCTAGGCCGAACCCACGACCGGACGGCCGCGCATCGGCCATTCAGTCAAATCGGCTCCCTGCCGGTCACACGCGGGTTTGGCCGCTCGCCTTTGAGCCGTCGACTTTGCCTAGTCCGACAGGCCAGCCACGCAGCGCATGGAGATCAAGTTCTCCTGTGCTGCGTGACTAGACTGCTGGGTCAGGTCAGGGCGCCGGGGTGCGATTCGCGATCGCATCCTCGATCAGATCCTGCATGACCTGTTCGAGCTCGACGCCTTTCCGGTCGCCTCCGCTCGATATTTCGGTGGCGATCAAAGCGTAATAGCCGGTCTCGCGATCGATCCAGCCGGTCCAACCATAGGCACCCGGTGAGGAATTGATCTTGGACGTCGTACAGGCCGAAGGCGTATCGCATTCAACGAACGAGCCGAGCACATATTCCCAGCTCGCTGCGCTCCCCGGAACAAAGACGCGCGGCAGGCCCGCGGTGCGCTGCTGGGTGAAGGTCGTCATATCGGTAATGAAGCTGCCGCCAAGGAAGGCACGCAGCAATTTCGCATAGTCGCGCGGCGTCGAATAGGCCCCGCCCGCGACCCACGGGTTGGTGGGAGCGCTTCCCGAAGGGTCATACCAGGTCGTGCTCGTCATCCCGAGCGGGGTCGTCACATGCTGCGCGAACAATTCGTGGAAATTGCGCTGGCGCGCGGGCGATGTTCCAGGCGCTATGCTTATATCCTTCGCCTCGAGATAGGCTGCGGCGACCTGAAGCCCGTGCGGGCCATAGCTATATTGCGCACCGGGAGCGTTACCCGGGCGCAGACTGTCGTAACGCAGGTCGTGGATGCTCTTCGCGCAATTGTAGAGCGTCATGGCCGGAAGCAGCTGACAGCCACCGACGAGCGGGCTCGCGTTAAAGCCCGACGTCATCGACAGCGCAGGTTTGAGTTTGACATCCTTCTTTGTCCCGCCCGTCGTCCAGAAGGCAAGCGGCGGCCGCATCGGATCGTCGAGCGTCGCGATGCCAGCTCTCATAGGCGAAGAGATAGTCGGGATCCGAAGCGTTACCGACGATGAAATAGCCGTTATCGACCTCGGTATCGGCGTCGATTGCCGCCTGTAACGCTGTCCGGTCATAGGTATAACCGCCGACGGTGGCCGAAAGGCTGGCGGCCGCGGGCGCCGATGCCGCCGACGTCGACGCTTTAGCAGCGGGCGCCGCAGGCGGAAGCTGCACCATGGGACGCTCCTCGCCGCCGCCGTTGCCCACGAACCCGCCCTGCGCCGCAAAGGCCGCAGCCCCAACCATCGCTGCACCGGCGACAAGCCACATCCATTTCATTCTTCCAGCCATTTTCTCTCTCCCAGCTTCGTTGCACATTGTCGAAACGGAGGGCCTAGCGCGGCCGGACGGGCTAGGGCCTGGGCTGGCCGTTCCCGAAGTGAACATTGAGCAGATGGTCGAGCTGCGCCTTGCGAAAGCCGGCGACGACGCCAGACTCGGGCGCAAATTTTGCGAGACGGTCGCTTGCCGCATCGTAACGCGGCCAGTCGCGAACGAGTGCGCAGCCAGGAACGCCCGTCTTGGCGAAGCCAACCCAGCAGGCGGCGATGCCTTCGCCGAAGCGGCGATCCTCGTCACCGACGGCGCCGGCGACCGACGCGAAATAGTCGAGCGTCCCGAACAGATAGGGGATTTCAGACCCGTGCGCGGCGCCCTTGGCGCGGTCGCGCCGCGCCGCTGCGACATAGTCGAAATGATAGAGATACGAAGGCGCCCCTCCCGCCGTCCGGGCCGCGAGCCAGCGCGCCGGGGCGACGAACCAGGCGTCGCCCAACACCTGGCGCGCCAGTTCATCATCGGCCAGCCCCATGCCATAGGCGGCCCGGCCCGCCGCCTGGTCGCGCCCTAGATAGGCGAGCGCGGCGGATGGCGGCACGCCCATGGCAAGGATGACGCTCGCCTCGTTGCTGTTCGCGCCGACGAGGAGCGGAACGTCGATCGGCTCGCTACGCGCAAAGACGCGCCAAGGCGCTTCGCGTACCAGGTCGCCGTCGAGGATGGGGCCGGTCATCGCGCCCGGCGTCCGGACCTCGCCAGCGGCAACGAGCGCGGCGGCGGGCAGCGCGCGAAGCGCGTCGAGCGATGCTGAAGGCGGCGCACCTGCGCGCGCTGCCAACGCCGCGCCTAGCGCTTCTTGCTCGCCAAGCGGGCGCGGATCGAGGAGACCAACGCCCGACTGAACGATCGCCTTGGCGAACAGGCCTTTGGCTTCGGGCTGGGCAAGGATCGTCGTCACTCC
>NZ_JAUCDN010000093.1:0-11121 GCF_034675085.1 Devosia sp. | reverse complement strand
TGGCGCAGGGCTATTCCATCCAGGCCGGCGAATCCGATTTCGCCGTGGCCTGCATCGCCGCCCCCATCTGCGACAACCGCGGCATGTGTCATGCCACCATGTCCATCGTGGTGCCCGAATCCAAGGTGCACCCCGATCTTATCACCTTGGTCAAATCCAGCGCCAGGCGTGTCGAAAGCCGCCTGGGCTGGCTTCGTTAATACTTCACACTGAACTCCCACCCATTCGGCGCCGCCGAATTTCAGGTCGTGTCGCGCGCAGCAAAAGACGCGGAAAATTTTTCTAGCCTGAATCCTTTTTCGCATGCTTGACAAAATACAGAGCGTGAGAAAAGGTTTGCTCAATTTGAGAAAACGTTTTCTCAAAATTAAAGGGGAAGATTGTGAGCAGGGCGCGCGTGCGCATTTACGAGGTCGCGGCGGCGGCGGGGGTGAGTGTCGCCACCGCCTCCAAGGCGCTCAATGACACTGGCCGCATGCAGGAGGAAACTCGCGCCCGCGTCAAGGAAGTCGCTGCCCGGCTTGGTTTCCGGCCCAATGCCATGGCGCGTGGGCTGATCAGCAAGCGCAGCTTCACCATCGGCCTTCTGACCAACGATACTTATGGCCGTTTCACCCTGCCGGTGATGGCTGGCATTTCCGAGGCTCTGGTCGATCACGGCGTCTCGGTCTTTCTCTGCGCCATAGAGGATGACCCCGCGCTGGCCCAGACCCATGTCGACGCCATGCTGGACAAGCAGGTGGATGGCATCATCGCCACCGGCAAGCGTATCGACCGGAAATTGCCGGTGGACCTGTCGCGCCTGCCCGTGCCGGTCGTCTATGCCTTCACGCGCGGCCCGGAGGATAGCGTCACCTTCGTGTCCGACGATTTCCAGGGGTCGCGCGATGCGGTGGAGTGGCTGCGCCGGGTCGGGCGGCAGCGCATCGTCCATGTGACGGGGCCGGAAAGCTTCGAATCCGTCACCTGGCGCTCGGCGGCCTTTCGGGAGGTGATGGGCGAGGATGCCCTTGTTCTCAACGGCTCCTGGTCCGAGCAATGGGGGCACGACGCCATTGCCCGTCTCTGGACCGATGGAGAGCCGACGCCCGACGGCATTTTCTGCGGCAATGACCAGATCGCCCGCGGCGTCATCGACGCGCTGCGCGAGCGCGGCATCGCCGTACCGCAGGAGGTTTCCGTGGTGGGCTTCGATAATTGGGAGATCGTCGCCGCCGCAACAAGGCCACCGCTGACCACGGTGGATATGAACCTGCGAACCCTGGGAAGGGAGGCGGGGTTGACCGTTCTGGCGCTGGCGGAAGGCAAGGAAATTGCGGCTGGCATAAGGCGCATGCCGTGCACCCTGGTGGTGCGTGAATCGTGCGGAGGCGCACGGGACTAGAATTGCGCCCTTCGCGGCGCGGTAACGAGCATTAAGGAGGAGCATGCTCAAAACTTTGATCGGCTCGGTAAGCCTCGCCACCATCCTTATGGTGCAGGGGGCCGCCGCCCAGGAAACCATCAATATGTGGGTGCGGACCGGCATCGGTACCGCCTTCACCTCACTGGCCGATGCATACAACGCCAACCACGAAAACCAGATTCAGCTCACCGAGGTACCCTTCGCCGAACTGGTGCAGAAATATGCCACAGCCATTGCGGGCGGCCAGGCCCCCGATGCGCTGTCGCTCGACCTGATCTACACGCCCTCCTTCGCCGCTGCCGGGCAACTCGAGGATTTGACCGACTGGGCGCAGGGCCTGCCCTATTACAGCGCCCTGGCGCCCGCCCACGTGACCCTGGGCAGTTATGACGGACGAAATTACGGCCTGCCGCTCCTGGTGGAAACGTCCGTTTTTGCCTGGAACAAGGGGTTATACAAGCAAGCGGGGCTCGACCCGGAAAAGGCGCCAGAAAGCTGGGACGAAATCGTCGCCAATGCCGAAAAGATCCGCGCCCTGGGCGGGGATAATTATGGCTTTTATTTCTCCGGCGGCGCCTGTGGCGGCTGTATGATCTTCACCTTTGCCCCGACCGTCTGGGGCTCGGGCGCCGACATCCTTTCCGCCGACGGCAAGACCGCCACGCTCGACACCCCGCAAATGCGCGCATCGGTGAATTATTACCGCACCATGGTCGAGAAGGATCTGGTGCCGGCCAGCGCCGAAACGGACAATGGCGTCAACTTCATGAGCTTCACCAATGGCCGCATCGGCCAGCAATCCATCGGCGCCTTCGGCATGGGCTCGCTGGTCAATGACTTCCCCGATGTGGATTTTGGCGTGACGCTTATTCCCGGCAGCCAGGGCGGCGTCGCCTCCTTCGCCGGCGGCGACAATATCGTGGTGACCAAGGGCACGCCGCGCCTGGATGCGGTCAAGGAGTTCATCGAATATTCCTATTCGCCCGAGGGGCAGAAGATCCTCGCCGAAAACGGTTCGCTGCCCACACGCCTCGACATCGCCGACCAGACGCTGGAAGGGCTCGACCCGCGCATTCAGGTGGCTGTGGACGCCATTTCGGTGGCCAAGACGCCCTACACGCTTTTGTTCAACGATCTGATCAACAGCGCCAACAGCCCCTGGGCCATGTTCACCAATGCCGCCATGTTCGGTGATGATGTCGATGCCGCTTTCGCCAATGCGCAGGCCGAGATGCAATCCATCATCGACAACGCGCCCTGACGTCTCCGCCGGGAGGCGGCTCGCGCCTCCCGGCTTATGTTCCGGAGCCAGCCATGACGTCTTCTCCTGCCGTCCCGATCGCCGGTATCGTGCGCCAGCGTCGCCGTACGCGCCGACGCCAATGGCAGGGCGTGCTTTACGTCGCGCCGGCCATGGCTCTGGTTACGGTGTTTTTCGTGGTGCCGGTGCTGTTCACGGTGTGGATGAGCTTCCACAATTGGCCCTTGCTCGGCCAGCCGAGCTGGATCGGGCTGGGCAATTATGTCCGCATGGCCTCGGACAGCCGGTTCATGTCGGCGCTGAGCTTCACCGCTTATTATACCGTGGTCACGACCATCGCCATTTTCGCCCTGGCCTTTCCGTTGGCTCTCTTCGTCGAGCGGCAAAGGCGCGGAGTTGGCGCCTATCGCACCATCTTCTTCCTGCCGGTGGTGGTGGGCCTTGCCACCTCCTCCCTGCTCTGGGTGTGGCTGGCCAATGTCGATAGCGGCCTGTTCAGTCCCATACTGCGCATGTTCGGCGTCACCGGCCGCGCCGCCAACCTGCTGGCCAGCTTCGACAGCGCCTTTGCCGTCATCATCGTCATGGTGGTGTGGAAGATCGTCGGTTTCACCATGATTATTCTGCTCACCGGCCTGCAATCCATCCCGTCCGATTTGACGGAGGCGGCGCGTATCGATGGCGCCAGCCGCTGGCAGCGCTTTCGTTTCCTCACCTTGCCTCTGATGCGCCGTACGCTGGCGCTGGCGCTGATCCTGTCGGTCACCGGCTCGGTCCTGGCCTTCGATCAGTTCTACATCATGACCAGCGGAGGCCCGCAGAACCGCATGATTTCGGTGGTCTATTACATCTTCAACCAGTCCTTCGTGTCCTTCCAGCTCGGCTATGGCTCGGCGCTCTCCATCGCGCTCTTGGCCATCCTTGTTGCCCTGAGCGTCATCCAGCTGCGGCTCCTGCGGGTGGGGGATGAGCGATGAGCGCCGCCATCAAGACGCGGCGGACGCGTCGCCGGCTACTGGGTGGGTTGGGCTATCATGGCTTCGGCATCATCGCCGCCTTCTTCTTCCTCGCCCCCTTCATCTGGGCGGGGCTGGCCTCGCTCCGGCCCAGCAGCGAGGCTCAGAATCCGCCGCTGCCACCCTGGCCCGCCCATGGCATCAGCTTCGACGCTTATAAAACGCTCGACAGCTTTGGTTCGGGTATTTGGCAGCACACCCTCAATTCGCTGCTGGTGTCGCTGGGCACGGTGGTGCTGACCGTAATGGTGTCGCTGCTGGCCGGCTATGGATTTTCCAGGTACCGCTTCCCGTTCAAGAACGTCATGTTCGTGCTGATCATCGCCACGCTCATGATCCCCTTCCAGTCGATCCTGACCCCGCTGTTCATCATCCTTTCGCGCCTGGGGCTCAACAATTCCCTGCTCGGCCTGATGCTCGTCTATGTGACGCTGCAACTGCCCTTTTCGGTGTTCATGATGCGCAACGCCTTTGACGCGGTGCCGCGGGAAATCGAGGAGGCGGCGCGCATCGATGGCGCGCGCGATCTCAAGCTGCTTTTCCGGGTGCTGCTGCCGGTGGTCATGCCGGGCGTGGCCACGGTGGCGATCTTTGCGTTCCTCAACGCCTGGAACGAGTTCCTGGCCGCACTGATCCTGCTTTCGGAAAACGACAAATATACCCTGCCGGTCCTGATGACCGCGGTGCGCGCCGGCCGGCTCGGCGCGATCAACTGGGGCGCGGTGCAGGCCGGGGTGATGGTGATGACCATACCCTGCCTCATCGTCTTCCTGCTGCTGCAACGCTACTATATGCGCGGGCTCATGGCCGGCGCCGTCAAATAGGACATGGAGTCGATCATGCCGAAGGCTACTTCCCGTCAGTTCCGCCCGCTTCCCGTCCCCAGCGTCGATGTTGGGGGCTATTGGGGCAAATGGCAGGACGCGGTGTGCGACAGCACCGCCGAAATCCTGCTCGACCGGTGCGTTGCGGCGCGCATGCTCGAACAGATCGACATAAATGTACCCAGCCCCGGCATCGTCATCCCCATCGTTGGCTGGCTCGGCACCTCGCAGATGTTCTGGGACAGCGATCTGGGCAAGTCGATCGAAACCATAGCCTACGCCACCTATCGCAAGCCCAACCCCGCTCTGGAGGCGCGCGCCGACGAGATTATCGACATGTATGAGCGCCTGCAGCAGCCGGACGGTTATCTCAACAGCTTCTTCCAGCGCATCACACCGGAATGGAAATGGACCAATCTGCGCGATTTCCACGAGCTCTACTGCGCCGGCCACATGATCGAGGGTGCGGTTGCCTATTACCAGGCCACCGGCAAGCGCAAATTCCTCGACATCATGTGCCGCATGGCCGACCTGCTGGTGAAGCGTTTCGGGCGCGGCCCCGGCCAGGTGCGCGGCTATTGCGGGCATGAGGAAATCGAGCTTGCCCTGGTCCGGCTCGCCCGAGCGACGGGGGAGCGGAAATATCTCGATCTTGCCAAGTTCTTCATCGATGAGCGGGGCGTCCAGCCGCACTATTTCGACGAGGAGTCCCGCCGGGCCGGGCGCGACCCCTCCGACTACGTTTTCAAGAATTATGAATACAGCCAGTCGCACCAGCCCGTGCGCGAGCAGCGCAAGGTGGTGGGGCACGCCGTGCGGGCAATGTATCTCTATTCCGGCATGGCCGATATCGCGACCGAATACCAGGACGACACGCTGACCCAGGCGCTTGAGGTGCTCTGGGGCGACCTTACCGGCAAGCAGATGTATGTGACCGGCGGGATCGGCCCGGCGCATAGCAATGAGGGCTTCACCGACTATTACGACCTGCCCAACGATACCGCCTATGCCGAAACCTGCGCGGCGGTTGGACTGGTTTTCTGGGCCAACCGCATGCTGGGCCGCGCGCCGGACCGGCGCTATGCCGACATCATGGAGCAGGCGCTCTACAATGGTGCTATCTCGGGGCTGTCCACCGATGGACGGACCTTCTTTTACGACAATCCGCTCGAAAGCACCGGTGGGCATCACCGCTGGGTGTGGCACAACTGCCCCTGTTCGTCGCCTCCATCGGCTCCTATATGTACGGCGTGGCCGATACGGAAATCGCCGTCCACCTCTATGGCGAAAGCACCGCCCGCTTCACCCTAGCCGGGGAACGTCATGTGACGCTGCGTCAGCAAAGCGACTATCCCTGGAATGGCGAGATCGCCATCGCGGTGGAGATGGATACCCCCTCCAGCTTCGCCATTTCGCTGCGCATTCCTGCCTGGGCGAAGGATGCTACGCTTGCTATCAATGGCAACGAGTTGAAGCTCGCCGATATCACCATGGACGGCTACGCCCGGATTGAGCGCGAATGGGCACCCGGCGATGCTATTGCGCTCACCCTGCCTCTCATGCCCCGCGCCGTTCGCGCCAACACCAAGGTGCGCCAGGATGCCGGCCGTGTGGCGGTGATGCGCGGGCCGCTGGTCTATTGCCTGGAAGGGGCGGACAACGCGCCGGGGCTCAATTCGGTGCTGCTGGCGGATGGGCTGGGCAAGGCTGAAACAGCTGTTATACCCGATCTGCGGCAGGCCATCGCTATCGATCTGCCGGCTCTGCGCGAAACCTCCCGCAGCGATGAGCTTTACACCACCGAGTCACCCGCCCTGGTGGAGGAGCGCCTGCGCATGGTGCCCTATCACCTCTGGGACAATCGCGCGCCCGGAGAGATGCTGGTCTGGGTGAGAGAGAGCCGGTGAGCGCCATGGGCAGGCAGAACGGGCCGGGCATGCGGCTGATCGATCTGCGCAAGGATTACGGCAGGCTCGCCGTGATCCATGGCGTTGACCTGGAGGTGGCCGAGGGCGAATTCATCGTCTTTGTCGGCCCCTCGGGCTGCGGCAAGTCCACGCTATTGCGCATGATCGCGGGGCTTGAAGAGGTGAGCGAGGGTACTATTGAGATCGGCGGCAGGGACGTGACCGATCTCGATCCCTCCCGGCGCGGCATTGCCATGGTGTTCCAGTCCTATGCGCTTTACCCGCATATGACGGTACGCGAAAATCTCGGTTTCGGCCTCTCCATGGCCAATGCGCCCCGGGATGAAATCGCCCGCGAGGTGGCCGGGGCGGCCCGCATTCTCAAGCTCGAGCCCCTGCTCGATCGGCGCCCGGGCCAGCTTTCCGGCGGTCAGCGGCAGCGCGTCGCCATCGGCCGCGCCATCGTGCGCAAGCCGCAGGTGTTCCTCTTCGACGAGCCGCTGAGTAATCTCGATGCCGAATTGCGGGTCTCAATGCGCATCGAGATTTCTCGGCTGCATCGGGAACTGGGCAATACCATGATCTATGTGACCCATGACCAAACCGAGGCCATGACGCTGGCCGACAGAATTGTCGTGCTGCGTGATGGCCGGATCGAGCAGGTCGGCACCCCGCGCGAGGTCTATGAAAACCCGGTCAACACTTTCGTGGCCGGTTTCATCGGCTCGCCGCGCATGAACCTGCTCAAGTCCGCCGCCGGGCAGGGGGGCATCGTGGTGGGCGGGGTAAAAATCTCGACCGCAGCCGCCGTCCCGACTGGAGAGTTGATCGCGGGGCTGCGTCCCGAACACCTCTCGATAACGGAGAGGGTGGAGGGGAGCCTGCCGGCCACTGTCGATTTTTCCGAGTATCTGGGCGGCACGCGCTATCTTTATTGCCAGTTGGAGGACGGCCAGTCGCTGATCGCCGAGCAGAGGGGCGGGCCCGACCTGCAAGCGGGGCAAAAGGTCTATTTCCACTGGAACCCGGCTAGCCTGCGCCTCTTCGGTATGGATGGCGCGCGGCTCTGACCGCGCGGCCTCCGGCGCCCCTGTTCGGGGGATGGCGCGGGAAAGGGGTCTTGCTAGCCTTGTTTCAAAAAGGAGCATGCAATGGCCTTTCATCGCCCCGGCACCTGCGCCGTCCATAGTTCTTCGGCGAAGCGCCGGGCGCTGCCTTGCGCCTGCATGCAATAGGGCGGTCGCGGATTTGTCGCTGCTTCACCCCTTGCCTTCGGTCCAGACTTTGCTCCTCATCGCGCTCTCCAACGCGCTGCCGCTGCTTGGCGTGCTCGTGGCCGGATGGGACATCTATACGCTGCTGGTGTTCTATTGGTGCGAGACGCTGCTGGTCGGGTTCTGGACGGTGCTGACCATTGCCCTGCATGAGGGCGAGGAAACCTGGAGCTTTTCCGGTCCTACCAAGAACACATCGCCAACCGCCGGCTGGGGCGCGGCCTTCATTACGGTCCATGCGGGTTTTTTCATGGCCATTCATCTGTTCCTGATGAGCGTGCTTTTTGGTGGAGACTGGCCGGGCCATCTGCGCTCGGCATCGGTCTTTATCGACACTTTCGTCATCGGCCAGGGCTTGTGGCCGATGCTGGTGGTCGTGTGCCTGCAAAGGGCGACGCTGTTCTGGCACGAGCGCAACGAGCCCAGCGTGATGCCCGCGATCGCCGGGCTCTATCTGCGGATCATCGTCATGCAGGTGGTCATTATCATCGGCGCCTGGGGGGCCATGCTGGCGGGGAGCGGGCTTTTCGGCCTCATTCTCCTCGTGGGTCTGCGCACCCTGCTCGATCTCTTCTGGCCGCGCCTGATCGGCTATGCCGTCGACAATATGATGAATCGAAAATCCTGAACCGCTTCAACCTTGTCTGTTGGGCGCCAGCAGCATGGGCAGGAAGCCGCTGAGCCAGGCGAGGAAAGCGCCGGCCCATAGCAGGGAGGCCAGCGCGTAGTGCGGGCCGATAAGCCAGCTTCCCAGCCCCATTTCGGGCAGGGTGCGCACCAGCGCCGCACAAAGCATGAGCGCAAAGGCCAGGCCGCTCCGCGCGGGCAGGATAAGTTCGTGCCCTGTATGGCGCAGTCCGGCAATGGTGAAGACGGCGAGCACGGCAAGGCCGAGCGCCCCCATGGACAGCAGATGCAGGCCCGTGGCAGGGGCGAAGGGCGCGCCCAGGCCGGCAACGCCGAGCATGGCCAGGCCGAGCCCGGAAAAGAAATTGGCGCCGGCCAGCGCCAGAACCTCGGCGCGGAACAGCGCCGTGCCGATGAACCATTCGGCCTGGCGGTCGAAAAAGGCGGCGGCGGCGGCCAGCGCCAGGAAAGCTGGCGCCTGCGAATCGGGGAGCGCCATCATGACAAGCGCATAGAGCGCCGCGAGCGCCCCGGCCAGGTTGCGCCGCCCCGGATGGGGGCGATAGGGCCTCGTGTCTCCGCTCGGATCGAGCGCATGATTGATGACCACAATGTTGATGCGCGTCACCGAGAGCGCCATGAGCACGACGAAAATCACCAGGGCGCCATGCAGCAATCGGGCGGAAAGCTCGAAATCGCCCAGGAGCCAGCCAAGGCGGATGGCGATTTCCAGCCCAAGCATCGCCAGGGCCCAGAAGGCGAAGCTGGCATGGTTGCGATTGCGCCGCCGGATCATCGGCAGGGCGATGGAGACAGTCAGAAACGCCAGGAAGGCGGCGTCGGCGAGACCGGCCGGCGCGATCATCCAGTCGGCGCCGATCAATCCGGCCAGCCGCCCCGGCATCCATAGCCCCAGGAGGATAAGGAGCGGCTTTCCTCGCAGGCGAGGGGTATCGGTCCATTCGGGCACGGCCGAGGTCAGGAAGCCCGCCAGCGCCATGCCATAGGTGCCAAAGATCATTTCATGGGCATGCCACTGGCTGGTGGGTACATTGCCCGAAAACGGCAGGTCGAACGCATAGAGCACCACCCAGACCACCGGCCAGAGCGCGCCATGGATGGCGGCGGCCGGAAAGAACAGCCGCAGCCCCTCGCTCAGAACGGCGGGCTCGTCTTTCATGCGCGCACCCGGTCTTCATGGCCGAAAAGCTCGGCAAAGGCCGGATCGGAAGACCATTCCTCCACCAGTTCGAAAATCTCGCGATTGCTGCGCTGGCCGGGCAGGCCGGCGATGTCGTGCTCGGCGATGACGCCGCCTTGGCGCGTGGACAGCACCAGCAGCCGGTCGGCAATGCGCACCGCTTCAGCCAGGTCGTGGGTAACGAAGAGCGCTGAAAAGCTCTCCCGCGCCGCCGCCTCGATCACCAGATCCTGGAGGACGCGCTTGAGGCCGACATCCACGGCGGTAAAGGGTTCGTCGAAATAGAGCACTTCGGGGCGCACTGCCAGGGCCCGCGCCACGGCGGCGCGCTGGCGCATGCCGCCGGAAAGCTCGACGGGATATTTGGCGAAATCGCCGACTTCCAGCCCCACCTGCAGGGCACGCTCGGCGGCGGCTGCCCGGGCCGCCCCGCGCGGGGTTCCGCTGACGCGCAGCCCATAGGCGATATTGTCCAGCGTCGTCATCCAGGGCAACAGGCGCGGTTCCTGAAACACCACGGCGTGGCGACTATAGGCGCGGGTGATGCTGCCGCTGGTGGCGTCGACCAGCCCGGCGGCGATCTGGAGAATGGTGGTCTTGCCGCAGCCGGACGGCCCGATCAGCGCCACCACCTCACCGGACGCCAGGGCGAGGCTGAGGTTTTCGATGACGCTTTTGCCGAAATAGCTATGGCCGATTTGCTCGAGGCGCAGTTTCATCGCTTGACGCCCCAGGGAATGCCCGCGGCCCGCCAGCGTTCCAGCGCTTCGCGCACCGGCTGGAGCATGAGATATTCGGTGGCGAGCGCGAAGATCACCACCAGCAGGATCCATGCCATGACCTGGGGGATGTCGAACAAGGAGCGCGAAGTGGCCAGCGCACCGCCAATGCCCCCTGTATTGGAGAGAAGCTCGGCCATCACCACCACTTTCCAGGAATTGCCGGCCGTGGTGATCCAGGCGGGGTAGAGATAGGACAGGAGATGGGGCAGGGTAATGGTGCGGAAGCGGGTGAAGGATGAGGCGCCATAGGAGCGCGCCATCTGTTCGAGCGCCCGGTCGCGGGTGGCCACCCCTTCCAGCCCGCCGGCAAAGGCGATGGGAAAGGAGGCGATGACCACGGTGAGAATGGCCGAGCCGCCGCTGGAGCCGAACCAGATGATGGCCAGCACGATCCAGGCGATGGGCGGCACCCCCATCAGCAACGTCACCATGGGACGCAACAGGCGCATGGCGGCGAAGAAATAGCCCGCCAGCGTCCCCAGAACGGTTCCGAGCCCGGCAGCCAGCAGGAACCCGCTCAGGGCGCGATAGATGGAATTGCCGGCGATTTCCGAAAAACCGGGCAGGGCGAAGAGCCCGAACAGAGCATCCAGCGTCTCCTGCGGCGAAGGCAGGATGAAGGAGCCATAGAGCTCGTGCCCGAACTGCCAGAGCGCGGCAAAGCAGAAAAGGCCGGCGGCGCCGGCCCATCCGGCCCAGATATAGCGGCCCAGCCAGCCCAGGGCGGCCAGGCTTTGGCGAGCAAGGGAGGGTACCTGCATGAAGAAAAAACCGCTCCGAAGGCGCCCGGCCCGATAAGGACCGGACGCGTCGGATCCGTCTAG
>NZ_JAUCDN010000092.1:0-11133 GCF_034675085.1 Devosia sp. | reverse complement strand
AGGGCTCCGTGCTGACCAACACATCTGCCGAGGGCTATCCGGGCAAGCGCTACTACGGCGGCTGCGAATACGTGGACGTGGCCGAAACGCTGGCCATCGAGCGCGCCAAGCAGCTTTTCGGCGTTGCCCACGCCAATGTGCAGCCCAATTCCGGCTCGCAGGCCAATCAGGGCGTCTATCAGGCGCTGATCCAGCCCGGCGACACCATTCTGGGCATGTCGCTGGATGCCGGCGGGCACCTGACCCATGGCGCCAGGCCCAACCAGTCCGGCAAGTGGTTCAACGCCGTCCAGTACGGCCTGCACAAGCAGGACGGGCGCGTGGATATGGACCAGGTGCGCCAGCTAGCCCGCGAGCACAAGCCCAAGATGATCGTCGCCGGCTTCTCGGCCTATTCGCGCGTCATGGACTGGGCCGAGTTCCGCGCCATCGCCGATGAGGTGGGGGCTATCCTGTTCGTGGACATGGCCCATGTGGCCGGGCTCGTGGCCGGCGGGGCCTATCCCAGCCCGTTCCCGCATGCCCATGTGGCCACTACGACGACCCACAAGACCCTGCGCGGGCCGCGTGGCGGGTTGATCCTCACCAATGACGACGACATCGCCAAGAAGGTCAATTCGGCCATTTTCCCAGGCATCCAGGGTGGGCCGCTGATGCACGTCATCGCCGCCAAGGCCGTGGCCTTCAAGGAAGCGCTCTCGCCCGAATTCAAGAGCTATGCCGCCCAGGTCGTCGCCAATGCCAAGGTGCTGGCCGATACGCTGGTCAAGGGCGGCGTCGATATCGTCTCGGGGGGCACTGACAACCATCTGATGCTGGTCGACCTGCGCCCCAAGGGGCTGACCGGCAAGGCCACCGAGACCGCGCTGGGGCGCGCCCATATCACCTGCAACAAGAATGCCGTGCCGTTCGATCCGGAAAAGCCCGCCATCACCTCCGGCGTGCGCCTGGGGACGCCCGCCGGCACCACGCGCGGCTTCGGCGAAGCAGAGTTCCAGGAAATCGGCGAGCTCATCATCGAAGTCCTCGATGGCCTCAAGACCAATGGCGAGGACAATAACGGCGCCGTGGAAGCCGATGTGCGCGCCAAGGTCAAGGTGCTCGCCGACCGTTTCCCGATCTACAGCAGGTAAGGAGCCGCCATGCGCTGCCCCTATTGCGGCCACGACGATACCCAGGTGAAGGACAGCCGGCCCACCGAGGATTCCGGCGCCATTCGCCGCCGCCGCGTGTGCAATGCATGCGGCGGCCGCTTCACCACCTTCGAGCGCGTGCAACTGCGCGACTTGACCGTGGTGAAGAAGTCGGGCCGCAAGGTGCCCTTCGACCGCGAAAAGCTCGCCCGCTCCGTCTATACCGCCTTGCGCAAGCGCTCGGTGGAGCCGGAGCGGGTGGAGCGCATGATTTCCGGCATCGTCCGCCAGCTTGAAAGTTTGGGCGATGTCGAAATCACCTCCGACCAGATCGGCGAGTATGTCATGGAGGGCCTGAAGGGGCTCGATGACGTGGCCTTTGTCCGCTTTGCCTCGGTTTACAAGAACTTCTCCGCCGCCGACGATTTCCGCAATTTCCTGGCCGAGCTTGCCCAAGGGCAGGGGGAAACGGGGCAAGAGGATTGAGCGCGCTTTTGCCCGAGGACCGGCGCTGGCTGGACGCTGCGGTGCGCTATGCGACGCCATTCCAGGGCACGACGGCGGAAAATCCCGCCGTTGCCGCACTCATCGTTTTGCCCTCGCGCCAGACCGTCCTGGCACGGGCCGTGACCGGGCGGGGAGGGCGGCCGCATGCCGCCGCCGAGGCGATCGCCGCCGCCGGGTTCGAGGCGGCGGGCAGCACGCTTTACCTGACGCTGGAGCCCTGCCAGCATTGGGGGCGCACGCCTCCATGCGTGGCCTCAATCATCCGTTCCGGCATCATGCGGGTGGTGATCGGCGTTGCCGACTCTGATCCGCGCACTGCCGGCGCCAGCCTCGCCCAGCTCGAATCTGCCGGCGTCGAGGCCATCCTGGCCGATCACGCACCCTCACGGGCCTTGCATGTCGGCCATATCATGCGCCACACGGCTGGTCGTCCCCATGTCACCGCCATGCTGGCCATGTCGTCCGATGGCATGATCGGGCAGGTGGGCGCGGGATATGAGCGCCATGTCGGCCCTGCCGCACGGCAATGGATGGATATGCTGAGGGCTCGCTCCGACGCAGTGATGGTGGGTGCGGCCACGGCCCGCCAGGACGATCCGGCCCTTGCCGTCACCCTGCCGGGGCTGGCTGCGGACACGCCCCTGCGTGTCGTTCTGGCGGGTGCCGGTGGGATTGATCGCAAGGTGAATCTGATTGGCGGCTTTTCCGGCTATCGCACTATGATCCTTGCGGAAAATTCGGTTACCGTCGACGCCCCGGTGTCAGTCGAAGTCATCCGGGTTGCGGGTGCCGAGGGGCGGCCCGATCTGGGCAAGGCCATGCAAGCCCTGGCGAAAAAGGGGATTCAGAACCTCCTTGTCGAGCCCGGGCAACGCCTGGTCGGCGCTCTGCTCGACACCGGTCTTGTCGATCGCGTCGTGCTGCTGACCGGCACCAGTGTCCTCGGACCCGAAGCGGTGTCGGCTGTTCCAGGCCAGGTTTTCACCGACGTCCTGGCGGCGCAAGGCTTTGTCGGCTGCGAGCGCGAGGCGCTGGGCGGCGACAATTTGATGATCTATGAGCGGGCCGCGCGGCCGCATTGAGCGCACAGCCTGTTGAAGTTCCCGGCGCGGGCGATTATGGGGGTGCGTTGCTGCCCGTGGCAGCCCGGCCCAGCGGCCACCCAGCATAGATGAAAGCAGTCATGGCCGACGCCCCCAAACGTGATCCCCGCTCCGAACGCCCCGCCAACCAGCGCGGAGCCGCCCGCCTTGCCGCTGTGCAGGCGCTATATCAGATGGATGTGGGACGCGCGACGCTGGAGGATACGCTGGCCCAGTTCGGCGCGTTTCATCTGGGGCGCGAGGTGGAAGGCGAACAATATCTTCCCGCCGATGCCGATTTCTTCCGCCAGATCGTTTCCGGCGTCACCAAGCATCAGTTGGCCATCGACCCCGCCGTAGACAAGGCCCTTGCCGAGGGCTGGCCGGTGGAGCGGGTCGATGCGACGCTGCGCGCCATTCTACGCGCCGCGGCGTTCGAGCTTTTGCGCCGCAAGGATATTCCGGCGCGTGTCGTCATCACTGAATATGTCGACGTGGCCAAGGCTTTTTATGAGGATGACGCCACCGGCCTCGTCAATGCCGCGCTCGACGCCATTGCCCGTGCATCCGGCGTCGATATCGAAAAGGCGCCCTGAGCCCGATCCGAGTGACGAAAATAAAAAGCCCCGGAAAACCGGGGCTTTGTTTTGCCGAGATGGCGTCCTCAGAAGCTCGACAGGATGGAGTCGATAAAGGTGCGGTCTTCGCCGAAGGAGGGCGTGCGCCGGCTCTCGATGGCGACGGTCTTGCCGTCCTTGAGCCCATAGACGGCCTTGTCCACCACCTTCTTGTTCTTGTCGAAATAGACGACCAGCACGGTGCGCGAGTCGATCATGGTCATGCCGAAGGCGGTCTGGCGCACCTTGGTCTCGACATAATAGAATGCAGACTGGTCCCCGAAGGTGTTGGTGGACTGGGGCGAGCCCAGAACCATGGTCACCAATTGCTGGCTCTGTCCGGGGCGAATCTGGGCCATGGCGCTTTCGGAAATCTCATAGCCCTGGGTGCGCTTGCTGATGAGCGAGGTGCTGCTGCTGCACGCCGCCAGCGTCAGGGCAAGCAGGGCCGCGGCGGCAAGCGGTGCTACGGAACCGGTGGCGATACGCAAGGGCATGAATTTGACTTTCCCGATGGCTCTCGACTATAGGCTCGACGATGAGATGGCGGCCCTTATAGCCGCCGCAAGGTGTATCTGCCAACCTCTCTGTCTGGCAAGCCGGCATTGGTCCCCTGGGCCAGCCCGTCCCTCTTAGGCCGATCGAAATGCTGAGCGCAATCCAATCCCTGTTCCGCAAGAGCACCGACACCGAACCCGTCTACGCCATCTATAACGCCATTGTGGCGCAATCCCGTCAGCCGCGCTTTTACGCCGACTGGCAGGTGCCCGACACGGTGACGGGGCGCTTCGACATGATCAGCCTGCATATGGCGCTGCTTTTCCGCCGTCTGCGCGGGGAGAACGGCAAGCACAAGGATTTCAGCCAGGCCGTGTTCGACGTGTTCTTCAAGGACATGGACCGCTCCCTGCGCGAGATGGGCGTCACCGATCTCGGGGTGCCCAAGAAGATCCAGAAAATGGGCAACATCTTTTTCGGGCTTCTGGCGGCATTGAGCGCGGCCATGGACGGCAAGGATGCGGCCGCTCTCCAGGAAGTGCTCTCGCGCAATATTTTCGATGGCCAGGAAGGTCCCCATGTCGAGGCGCTGGCCGACTATCTTATGGCCGAAGATGCTGTTCTCGCCGGCCAGCCGGTGGAGGCAATCGCCGGCGGCACGATCCGTTTCGGAGTGCCCGCATGACCGCAGCGAGACAGGCGCCGCTCTTTGATGCTGTAGTGCGCATCGACCGGCTGCCGGCCACCGGCCGCGATCTTTCGGTCGATCTGGACGAAAAGGCTCGGGCCACTCTCGCCGAAGCACTCCGGCTCAGCGCCGTCATTTCGTTTTCTGCCCGCCTCAGCGTCGTGCCCCTGCGGGGAGGCATTCGTGCCCAGGGCCGGCTGACAGCCGATATCGTCCAGCCTTCGGTCGTCACCTTCGAGCCGGTGGGCCAGCATGTCGACGAGGAAATCGACCGTGTTTTCCTGCCCGAGCCGCATGGCCACAAGCACACCAGCGACCCCGAGGTGTTCATCGACCTTGAAGATGACGATTTTCCCGACCACATAGACGGCCCGGAAGTGGACCTTTCGGCACTGCTGGTGGAAACGCTGGCGCTGGCCATCGACCCCTATCCGCGACGGGAAGGAGAAAGCCTCGACGGCCTGGGGCTGGACCTTGGCGAAGAAGAGGCGGGCCCCTTCGCGGCCCTCAAAAAGCTCAAGAAGTCCACCGATAATGAACGCTAGCATCGCGGGTCGGGCTTGCGCGGACCCCTTGATGGGATATGTTTGACCGCTCCCTCGCCGGGGCTCATAACGGGCTGAAATGACCGACACGATAACCATATCAGTGGATGCCATGGGCGGCGACAATGCCCCGCGCGCGGTGATCCACGGAGCCTATCTGGCGCTGCGCGAGCGCAAGAATACCCGCTTCATCTTCCATGGGCGCCAGGAGCAGATCGCGCCGCTGCTCGAGGAGTTTCCCGCGCTCAAGCCCGCCTCGACCATACGCCATTGCGATATCGTCATTGCCATGGATGAAAAGCCCAGCCAGGCCCTGCGCAAGGGCAAGGGCGTTTCGTCCATGTGGATGGCCATCCAGGCAGTCAAGGACGGGGAGGCCGATGTCGCCATTTCCGGCGGCAATACGGGTGCGCTGATGGCCATGGCCACCTTTTGCCTGCGTCCGATGAAGGGGATCTCCCGCCCTGGCATCGCGGCCATCTGGCCGACCCTGCGCAGCGACATTATCGTGCTCGACATGGGCGCCACCATCGGCGCCGACGCAAGGCAGTTGGTGGATTACGCCATTCTGGGCTCGGCGCTGGCGCGGTGCCTCTTCGACGACGAATCGCCCAGCGTTGGCCTGCTCAATGTCGGCACCGAAGAGGTGAAGGGGCTCGAATCCATCAAGGAAGCCGGCCGCATTCTCACCGAGGCCAGCGGTTCGGGCTTTACCTATCACGGCTTTGTCGAGGGCGACGATATCGGCAAGGGCACTGTGGATGTTGTAGTAACCGAGGGATTCGTCGGCAATATCGCGCTCAAGACCGCCGAGGGTACGGCCCGCCAGGTCGCTGCCTATCTGCGCAATGCGCTGACCGCAACCTGGCTGAGCAAGCTGGGCGCGCTTCTCGCCTCATCGGCTCTCAATGCCCTGCGCCGCAAGATGGACCCGCGCACCGTCAATGGCGGCGTGTTCATGGGCCTCAACGGCATCGTCATCAAATCCCATGGCGGCACGGACGAGGTGGGCTACAAAAGCGCCCTCAGCCTTGCCTATGAAATGGCCCGCAGCAAGCTGATCGACAAGATCGGCGACACCATGCAGCGCTTCCCGGTGAAGGTCGACTCCACCCAGCCCGAAGCAGAAACCGAGGCAGGATCGGCGTGACCAGGACGCGTACCATCATTCGTGGCGTAGGCGGATATCTGCCTGAAAAAGTGCTGACCAACGCCGAATTGTCCACCATGGTCGATACCTCCGACGAGTGGATTCGCCAGCGCGTGGGCATTGAGCAGCGCCATATCGCCGCCGAAGGCGAATATACCTCCGACCTTGCGGTAAAAGCGGCCAGGAAGGCTATGGCTGCCGCCGGGGTCACGCCCGACGATATCGACCTCATCATCGTCGCCACCACCACGCCGGATTACACCTTCCCGGCGGCGGCGACGCTGGTGCAGATGAAGCTGGGCATCCATCACGGCATGGCCTTCGACATCCAGGCGGTCTGTTCCGGCTTCGTCTATGCCGTGGCCACGGCCGACAGCTATATCAAGAACGGTCTGGCGACCCGCGCCCTGGTCATCGGCGCCGAGACCTTTTCGCGCCTGCTCGACTGGACCGACCGCACCACCTGCGTGTTGTTCGGCGATGGCGCCGGCGCCGCGGTGGTGGAAAAGGTCGAACTGGCCGATGATGCGCCCGAGCGGGGCATCCTCTCCTCCGCATTGCGCTCCGACGGCCACCATTGGGACAAGCTCTATGTCGATGGCGGGCCCTCCACCACCGGCACCACCGGTCATGTTCATATGCAGGGCCCTGAAGTGTTCCGCCACGCCGTGGGCAAGATCACCGACGTCGTCTATGACGCGCTGGCCAAGGCCGGCTATACGGTGGACGATCTCGACTGGTTCGTGCCGCACCAGGCCAATCGCCGCATCATCGACGGGGCGGGCGCCAAGCTCGGCCTGCCGCCCGAAAAGGTGGTGACCACGGTGCAGCGGCATGCCAACACCTCGGCCGCCTCGGTTCCGCTGGCGCTCAGCGTCGCGGTGGCCGATGGTCGCATCAAGCCCGGCGACCTCGTGATGATCGAGGCCATGGGCGGCGGATTCACCTGGGGAGCCTCGCTCATCCGCTGGTAACAGTCGCTTCCCGGCCGATTGACCTTAGCCGTTTCAAGGCGTTAGTGTCTTTCCAAGTCGAAGAGACGGCGCTAGGCCGACCGGGCGAGGGGATCAGACCTTTCGGGGAAACGGGGGTTCGAATGACGCAGAAGACGGTAACGCGGGCCGACCTGGCCGAAGCGGTCTACGGCTCGGTGGGGCTGTCGAGGACCGAGTCGGCCGAACTGGTCGAGCGGGTGCTCGAGCTTATTTCCGATGCGTTGATCGAGGGCCACAACGTCAAGCTCTCCTCCTTCGGCTCCTTCCAGGTCCGCTCCAAGAACGAGCGCATCGGCCGCAACCCCAAGACGGGCGAGGAGGTGCCGATCCTTCCGCGACAGGTTCTTGTGTTCAAGCCGTCCAATGTGTTGAAGTCCAAGATTAACAAATCTATGGTTCGCTCTGGAAAATAAGCCATCCAGCGAGTCTCTGCCTCCGTGGATAAGTCGCCAGACGCCTTCCGCACGATCTCCGAAGCCGCCGAAGAGCTGGATTTGCCCCAACACGTCCTGCGCTTCTGGGAAACGCGGTTCAACACCATCAAGCCGCTCAAGCGCGGCGGTGGGCGGCGCTATTATCGCCCCGAAGACGTCATGCTGCTGCGCGGCATACGGCATCTGCTCTACGATCAGGGTTTCACCATCAAGGGGGTGCAGCGCATCCTCAAGGATCAGGGCAGCCGCTATGTCATCGCCGTGGGCGAGGGCCGGCCGCTCGAAGAACTCCTGCCCATAATCGAGCAGGCGGAGGCCGCCGGCGATGAGGCCCAGGTCGAGGAAGCGGTGATGCTGGCGAGTCCGGCTCTCGATCGCGACTCTCGTGACAAGCTTTCCGATGTCATGCGCGAACTGCTCGAATGCAAGCGCCTCCTGGAGCGCGCGAGAGAAACCTGAGCGCGCGACGCCGGCACTGGTTTGGGCGGCGCATCGCCATGCATCGCAAAATTTAGAATGAATGTTCCACGCCCCTTGCGCCCCTGGAAGACGGGGCGCCGATAATATTCCATGCATCCTTCAACCATCCAGCCGAAGTGCCCGATCACTTCGGGTGGCTGGCTCACGCTCCCGCTTGACGTTATCGGGTGAAAATGGAATGTTTGTTTCGCAAGGATTGAAAAACGGCGTAATAGTTCCGTGCCAATCCTGTAACGAGGGAGGAATTCGATGAATATTCTATTCAAGGGTTTGACCGCCCTGGCGCTGGCTGCTGCGACGCTGCCCGCCATGGCTATTCCTGCCGCCGCCGATGGCGAGCGTTTCGTGCTGGTCTCGCACGCGCCGGATTCGGATAGCTGGTGGAACACGATCAAGAATGCCATCGCCCTGGCGGGCGAGCAGATGGACGTGACGGTGGAATATCGCAATCCTCCCACCGGCGACCTTGCCGACATGGCTCGCATCATCGAGCAGGCGGCGGCATCCAATCCCAATGGCATCATCTCCACCATCGCCGATTTCGACGTGCTGTCGGGGCCGCTCTCCGATGCGGTCGCGCGCGGCATTCCGGTCATCACCATCAATTCGGGCACCATCGAGCAATCCAAGCAAATCGGCGCGCTCCTCCATGTCGGCCAGCCCGAGTATGACGCAGGTTTCGGGGCCGGGGAGAAAGCTAAGGCAGCCGGGGTCACCAGCTTCCTTTGCGTTAACCACTACATCACCAACCCGGCCTCGGTTGAGCGCTGCCAGGGTTTCGCCGACGCACTTGGCGTGGAATTGGGCAACCAGATGATCGACGCGGGCCAGGACCCGGGTGAAATCCAGTCCAAGGTCGCCGCCTATCTCCAGACCAATCCCGACATCAATGGCATCCTGACCCTGGGCCCGACCTCGGCGCATCCCACGATCGCCGCGCTCGACGCCAATGGCAAGGCCGGCGCCATCTTCTTCGGCACCTTCGATTTGTCCGGTGAAATCGCCACGGCGATCAAGGCGGGTACGATCAACTTCGCCATCGACCAGCAGCCCTTCCTGCAGGGTTACCTGCCGGTGATCATCCTCACCAACCTGGCTCGCTACGGTGTGGTTCCGGGCAATTCGATCAATTCCGGCCCCGGCTTCATCACCAAGGACAATATCGCCCTGGTCGAGCAATATGCGGGTCAATATCGCTGACATCCACGGGGAGCCGCGCACCGGTGCGGCTCCTTTCTCCGGAGGAGTGACCCATGGATGAGCAATCCGGGACGGCGCCGCCGCCCGACGAGCGCATGCAGCAGCAATCGCGTTGGCGGCGCGCCTTCGTGCGCCCCGAACTGGGCGCCATGGCCGGCACCGTGCTGGTTTTCATCTATTTCGCCATCGTTGCCGGCGGCACCGGCATGTTCGCCCCCGACGGCATCATGAACTGGGGCGTGGTCTCGGCGCAGTTCGCCATTATCGGGGTGGGCGCGTGCCTTCTGATGATCGCTGGGGAATTCGATCTGTCCGTCGGCTCGATGATCGGCTTCGCCGGTATCGTCATCGCCCTTTTGGGAGTGCATTGGGGCTGGCCGATCTGGGCGGCCATCCTGGCCGCTTTCGCCGTTGCCATGCTGGTGGGCGCGGCCAATGGCTATCTGGTCATCAAGACCGGGCTACCCTCTTTCATCGTCACGCTGGCCTCGCTTTATGTGCTGCGCGGGCTGACCATTTATCTTTCGATTTCCACCACCCGCCAGACCATTATCGGCGGCGTACGCGAGGCGGCGCAGGGCGACTGGCTCGCGGCGCTGTTTGGTGGCAAGGTGCTGGGCTTCGTTTTCACCTGGCTGGCCGATATCGGCGTGATCGCCAAGTTCCAGGCCGGCAATAAGGCCGGCCTGCCGGTGGTGGACGGTATCCCGATGCTGATGGTCTGGGCGCTCGCTCTCATCATCTTCGCCCATGTGCTGCTGACGCGGACCCGCTTCGGCAACTGGATCTATGCTTCCGGGGGCGACGCCAAGGCGGCGCGCTATGTCGGTGTGCCGGTGGACCGGGTCAAAATCCTGATGTTCGTGTTTTCGGCCTTCTGCGCCACGGTGTTCGCCACCTGCCAGGTGATGGAATTCGGCTCCGCTGCCGCCGACCGCGGCCTGCTCAAGGAATTCGAGGCCATCATCGCCGTGGTGATCGGGGGGGCGCTGCTGACCGGTGGCTATGGCTCGGTGATCGGGGCGGCGCTGGGGGCGCTGATCTTCGGCGTGGTGCAGCAGGGCCTGTTCTTTGCCGGGGTGGAAAGCTCGCTCTTCCGCGTTTTTCTCGGCGTCATCCTGCTGCTGGCGGTGATCCTGAACACCTATATCCGCCGCCTCATCACAGGGGAGCGCTGAGCCATGGCCGACACGCCCCTGATCGAGCTTATCGACATCAAGAAGCAGTTCGGGCCGGTGATCGCCCTCAACGGCGTTTCTGTGTCGGTCATGCCCGGCGAGTGCCACTGCCTTTTGGGCGACAACGGCGCCGGCAAGTCCACCTTCATCAAGACCATGGCCGGGGTGCATAAGCCCAGCGCGGGCGAAATCCGTGTCGCCGGACAGAAGGTAGAGTTTGCCAGTCCGCGCGACGCCATGGAGGCGGGGGTGGCCACGGTCTATCAGGACCTGGCAATGATCCCGCTGATGTCGGTGACGCGCAATTTCTGGATGGGGCGCGAACCCCGCCGCCAATGGGGCCCGTTTCGCTTTCTCGACATGAAAATGGCCAATCGCGTCACCATGGAGGAGATGCGGCGCATGGGCATCAGCCTGCGCGAGCCCAATCAGGCGGTGGGTACCCTGTCGGGCGGCGAGCGGCAGTCGGTCGCCATTGCCCGCGCCGTCTATTTCGGCGCCAAGGTGCTGATCCTGGACGAGCCCACCTCGGCCCTGGGCGTGCGCCAGACCGCCAATGTGCTGGCCACCATCGACAGGGTGCGCAAGACCGGCGTCGGCATCGTCTTCATCACCCATAATGTGCG
>NZ_JAUCDN010000091.1:0-11162 GCF_034675085.1 Devosia sp. | reverse complement strand
GCCGGCGCCTGGCAGTGGTTCGAGCAATTCTCCGCCATCCACAACCAGCCCATCGCCACCAAGGGCAATGGATATGGCGGGCTCGATGCCGAGATGGTCGTTTCTCAGGGCCTCTTCGTCAAGCAGTTGGCCTGGTTCAAGCAGATGTATGACGAAGGACTGCTCGTCCATAAGAGCAAGGATGCCGGCGAAACCGCCAATGACGCCTTCGTCAACGCCAAGTGCCAGATTTCCTCGAGCTCTGTCGCCGACCATGGCACCATCGGCAAGCAGGCGATCGACGGCATGAACTGGACCTCCGCCATGCTGCCGGTCTGGGAAGGCACCGAGCGCACCAACAGCCTGGTGGGCGGTGCTTCGCTCTGGACCCTCAAGGGCAAGTCGGAAGAAGAATACAAGGGCGCCGCCGCCTTCTACAACTTCCTGGCCCAGCCCGAGCAGGCCCAGTGGTGGTCGACCGTCACCGGCTATATTCCGGTCACCAATTCCGGCTTTGACGCCATGGTTGCCAATGGCTTCTACGACGCCGCTCCCTATAAGGGCCGCGAAGTCGCCATCGAAAGCCTGACCGCGACTCCGCCGACCGAAAACAGCCGCGGCATCCGCCTGGGCAATTATGCCTCGATCCGCCAGGAAATGGTCAAGACCATTCAGAACGTGCTGTTCAACAATGCTCCCGCCGAGCAGGCCCTTGTCGACTTCGACGCCAAGAGCAACGAAATCCTGCGGCGCTTCGAGCAGACCTACAAGGGCGCCCAGCTCCCCTGATCCTTGCGCGCATGGGCGGCTCAAGCCGTCCATGCCTTTGCTTTTCCGATATCCAGGGAGGCTCGCGATGGAACGCCGCGCCTTTTATCGCAACGGGGTGCTGCCCTGGCTGCTCATCGCGCCGCAGCTCATTCTGGTGCTGGTCTTTTTTTATTGGCCCACTGCGCAGGCGCTGTATTGGGCCTTCACGCTGGAACAGCCCTGGGGCGGCGGCAATAGCTGGGTGGGGATGGACAATTTCTTCGCCATTTTCCGCGATCGGGACTATTGGGGTACCGTGCTGCGCAGCGCCTTCTACGCCATCTGCACGACCGGCATCTCCATGGCCGTCGCCCTGGTCCTGGCCGTGTTCGTCGACCGGGCCCTGAAGGGCACCAGGGTGTTCCAGTCCGTCTTCGTCTGGCCCTATGCCATTGCGGCACCGGCGGCGGGCGTTGCCTTTCGCTTTATCTTCGCGCCGGAATCGGGACTGATCGGCTCGGTGAACCAGATCTGGCCGGGCATCTGGAATCCCGCCATCAATGGCGGCCACGCCCTGGCCATGGTCATCGTCTGCCATGCCTGGCTCGGCATCGGCTATAATTTCATCTTCTTCCTTGCCGCCTTGCAGATGATCCCGCGCTCGATCACCGAGGCCGGGGCCATGGATGGCGCGCGCCCGGCGCGGCGCATGCTCGACCTGCAATTGCCGCTCATCACGCCCACCGTGTTCTTCCTGCTCATCATGAACCTGATTTCGAGCTTCACAGACAGCTTCGGCCTCATCGACGTGATGACCGAGGGTGGCCCGGTCGGGGCCACTGAAGTGATGGTCTACAAGATCTATTTCGACGGCTTCAAAGGCCTCGATTATTCGGGCGCCGCCGCCCAATCCATCATCCTGATGCTGCTCGTCATCGCGCTGACCTTCGTCCAGTTCAAATGGGTCGAAAAGCGCGTCCACTACAATTGAGGGCGATATCGTGATCGAACGCTCCCACGTCTTCAACATCGTCACCTACGCTGCCATGGTGCTCGGCCTCGTTGTCATTCTCGTGCCCTTCTGGATCACGCTGGTGGCTGCCAGCCAGTCCCTGCAGGAGGTAAGCCGGGTGCCCATCGTGCTCTGGCCTTCCGCCCATCTGTGGGAAAACCTTCAGGCGGCCTGGGCGCGAGCCGATCTCGGCCCCAAGCTGGTCAATAGCCTCATCGTTTCGCTCGGGGTGACGGCGGGCAAGATCGTCCTGGCTTCGCTTTCCGCCTTCGCCATCGTGTTCTTCAATTTCCGCGCCCGCATGGTCTGCTTCTGGCTGATCTTCATCACCCTGATGCTGCCGCTGGAAGTGCGCATCGTGCCGACCTATTCGATTGCCGCCAATGCCCTTCTGCCCTTCCAGGCGCTGCTGGACATGGCCGGCATCACCTGGCTGCTCGAGACGATCTCGGGCGTCCGCGTCAGCCTCGAATGGAATCTGCTCAATTCCTATACCGGCCTCATCCTGCCCCTGGTGGCCACGGCGACCGGCACCTTTCTTTATCGCCAGTTCTTCATGACGATTCCCGATGAACTGGTGGAAGCCTCGAAGATGGACGGCTCCGGCCCCATCCGCTTTTTCTTCGATGTGCTGCTGCCCCTGAGCCGCACCAATATGCTGGCGCTTGCCACCATCATGTTCGTTTCGAGCTGGAACCAGTATCTCTGGCCGCTGCTGATCACCACCGACCGCGCCAACTACGGCACGGTGGTCATGCAGCTCAAGGCGCTGATCCCGGCGCAGAACGGCACGCCCGACTGGAACGTCACCATGGCGGGCGCCCTCATCATCATGCTGCCCCCGCTCCTGGTCGTTGCCTTCATGCAGCGCTGGTTCGTGCGCGGCCTCATTACCCGCGACAAGTGAGACAGATCATGGCCGCTATCACCTTTTCCGGCGTCAAGAAGCGCTATCAGAAGACCGACGTCGTCCATGGCGTCGATGTCGAGATCGAGGGCGGCGAATTCGTCGTCATCCTCGGCCCCTCCGGGTGCGGCAAATCCACTCTGCTGCGCATGATCGCCGGGCTGGAGGACATTACCGCCGGCACCATCGCCATCGACGGCAAGGTGGTCAACGCGCTCGAGCCGCGCGAGCGCGGCTGTGCCATGGTGTTCCAGAACTACGCGCTCTATCCGCATATGAGCGTGAGGCAGAATATCGGCTATGCGCTCAAGGTCGCGGGCATGCCCAGGCCCGAGCGCGAGGCACGGGTGACCAAGGTCGCCCGTTCGGTGAGCCTCGAGCCCTATCTGGATCGTAAACCCGGCGAATTGTCAGGCGGACAGCGCCAAGGCGTGGCCATGGCCCGCGCCATGGTGCGCGAGCCCAAGGTCTTCCTTTTCGACGAGCCCTTCTCCAATCTCGACGCCAAGCTGCGCGTCGCCATGCGGGCCGAGGTGCGCAATCTGCATCGCAGTCTTGGCGTCACTTCGGTTTTCGTCACGCATGACCAGACCGAGGCCATGACGCTGGCCGATCGGCTCATTGTCATGAATGCCGGCATTGTCGAGCAGGTGGGCACGCCATCCGAGGTCTATCACCGCCCGGCCAGCCTGTTCGTCGCCGATTTTATCGGCTCGCCGGCCATGAACCTGCTGCGTGGAAGGCTGGGGGAGGATGGCTATTTCCGCCATGGGCGAGGCGGCATGATCCATCTGCCGGAACTCGCCCGCCAGTTTGTAAACCGCGACGTCGCCATTGGCGTGCGGCCCGAACTGATCCGCAGGGTGGCGTCCGGGACACGCGGCGCCGTTGCCGCCGTGGTCGACTACATCGAGGAACTGGGCGCCGCGCGCCTGATCTACGCTGATGCCGATGGCAGCCCGATCATAGCGGTCGACAACGGCAATGACGCCCTGGGCACCGGCATGCCCATCCATCTCGGCTTTGGCGAGGCCGATATCCATGCCTTCGCAACCGACACTGGCCGGCGTCTGGATGAAATGGAGCCGGAGCGCGCTCCTGCCGCCAGCGTCTCCGCCTGATCGCGGCCGCGTCTATGCCGCGTCGCTGAGCAGGGCCTCGGCCAGGCCGTATTCGTGCAGCTTGCGGTAAAGGGTGGAGCGCCCGATCTTGAGGGCGCGGGCGACGCGCGACATGCGTCCGCCATGATGCTCGATGGCAAAGACGATGGCGGCGCGCTCGATCTCGGCCAGCGAGGCGATTTCGCCGGCGTCGTCGAGGAAGCGGTCGGGCGTTGCCATCGGCTCAAGGGCAGGGCGCTCCCGCGCCGGAGCGGTGTCGATATGCATGGGCGCGCCCGGCGCTGGCAGCGTTTCGACGCTGCGCAACACCGAATCCCGCCCCGTCTGCTGGGCCACGATCTGCGGAAAATCGACGGATTCGAGGAAGGCTCCGTCGGTAAGTACGACGGCGCGATAGACCGCATTTTCTAACTGGCGGATATTGCCCGGCCAGTCGTAAGCCATGAGCAGTTCCAGCGCCGCAGGGGAAATGCCGAGCACGCGCTTGCCCGCCTCGGCGGAAAAGCGCGCGATGAACATGCCGACCAGCGCCGACAGATCCTCCCGGCGCTCGCGCAGGGGCGGAACATAGATGGGAAAGACGTTGAGACGGTAATAAAGGTCTTCGCGAAACTCGCCGGATTTGGCCAGGTTCAGCAGCCGCCGGTTGGTGGCTGAAATCACCCGCACATTGACGCGTTCGGGGCGGCTGGCGCCCACCGGTTCGATTTCCCCTTCCTGCAGCGCGCGCAGGAGCTTGACCTGGATATCGAGGGGCAATTCGCCGATCTCGTCGAGGAACAGCGTGCCATTATGGGCTTCGGCGAATTTGCCCTGCTGGTCGGCGATGGCGCCGGTAAACGCGCCCTTCTTGTGCCCGAACAGCACGGACTCCACCAGATTGGGCGGGATAGCGCCGCAATTGACCGTGATGAAAGGCTTGCCGGCGCGATCACCGCTCCCCTGGATGATGCGAGCGATCAACTCCTTGCCCACCCCGGTTTCCCCTTCGATCAGAACCGGAATGGAGGATTTGGCCGCCTTGGCCGACAACATCATGACGCGGGCCATGGCAGGGGCCGAGGCGATCATGTCGCTGGCGCTCAGTGTGCCGGCGCGCTTGGCGCGCTCGGCGCGAATGGCGGTTTCCAGAATGTCGAGCTTGAGCGCATTGCGCAGCGAGATCACCAGCCGCTCTGGGGCTACCGGCTTGACGAAATAGTCAGCCGCGCCATTGCGCATGGCCGAGATGACCGTTTCGAGCGAGGCGTTGGCCGTCTGGATGATGACCGGGGTGGTGAGCCCCTCGCGGCGCATCGCATCCATGACGCCCATGCCGTCGAGATCGGGCATGACCAGATCGAGGATCATGGCGCCGATATTGCGGTCGTCGCGCAACAGATTGAGCGCCTGCTCGCCGCTGGTGGCCGTCAGGGCCTTGAACCCGGCCCGGTTCGCCACTTCGGCGGTGAGGCGCAACTGCACTGGATCATCGTCGACTACAAGAACCCGCGTCATCCAAACCCCAGTCTTCTTGATCCGGCATCGAATCGTGTGCCGATTTGGGAGCAGCATGGCGGAGGGGTCTTAAGAGGCTATTAATCATAAACTTTTCCTGTCGACCCCAAGGCGCCGCTGGACAAGCCGGAAGCCGTGCAATTCAATGACGCAGAATGGGCAGGAGGGGCCATGACGGGGCAGAAGCGGAGCGGGCGGCGATGCTGACCCTGCGCCAGATCGAGGTGTTGCGCGCCATCATGGTCACCGGCAGCATTGCCGGCGCCGCGCGGTTGCTGAACGTGGCCGCTCCCGGCATTTCCCGGCTGATGAAATATACCGAAAAATCGTTGGGTGTGCGTCTCTTCGACAGGCGCGCCGGGCGCTACGTGCCCACCCCGCAGGCCCGTAATATCTTCGACCTGCTCGATACCGTGCACCGCAAGATCGAGGATCTGCAACTGGCGGTGGACGAATTGGGGCGCGGCAAGGGGGAGGCCCTGCGCGTTGCCTCGGTGCCCAGCATCGGCAGCGTCATGATGCCCCGGGCCGTGGCCCGGTTGCGCCGCCGCTATGCCGATCTCGCGCTCGATATCGATATCCTCAAGCTCGAGGAGGCCAGCGACTACCTGCTGCTGGGGCGGGGCGAAATGGTGGCGGTGTCCTCGCGCTTCGATCACCCTCTCATCGCCTTCGAGCCGCTGGCGCGTGGGCGTCTGCTCTGCATCGTGCCCGCCGATGGCCCCCTGGCCGGCCGCAAGCGCATCACGCCGGCGGAAATGGCCGAACATCCCCTTGTCGGGATCGAGCCCAAGGACCCCTATGGGGCGATCATGGATGCCATGTTCACCCACGCCGGGCTCGACTATCGCACCAGCATCAAGGCCCGTTTCGGCGTCACCGTCTGCGGGCTGGTGGCAGCGGGGCTGGGCATCGCCATCATGGATGAGTTCACCGTGGCGCATGGCGCTGCCCCCGGTCTGGTGCGGCTCGAAATCGATGCGGATTGCACCTTCCAGACCTATGCCGCCTATCGGCGCGATATCGATATCTCCGACTATGCCCTCCATTTCATCGCCCTGCTGCGCGCGGAAATGGAAGCTTTGAAAGGAGGGAGTAGGCCATAACCTGATGTTATGAATTGCGCCTGTTTTGGTAATGGCATTGGGGTAACGGCGCCCCGATACTGAGCCTCGTTGCGGGAGGGGGCTCCCTTCCTGTCCAGGGAGGATGCGCCATGAAGACCTCGATTGCCACCGTATCGATCGGCGGGGATCTGCGCGAGAAACTGGCGGCCATCGCTGCGGCGGGTTTCGACGGCGTGGAGATTTTCGAAACCGATTTCCTGGCCTTCGACGGCAGCCCCCGCGATGTCCGCCGCATGATCGCCGACCATGGCCTTACCACGACGCTGTTCCAGCCCTTCCGTGATTTCGAGGGCCTGCCCGAGCCGCAGCGCGCCCGCGCTTTCGAGCGGGCGGAACGCAAGTTCGACCTGATGGGCGAATTAGGCGCCGAGCTGATGCTGGTCTGCTCCAGCGTTTCGCCGGCGGCGCTGGGCGGCATTGACCGACTGGCTGCCGATTTCCATGCGCTGGGGGAGCGGGCAGCGGCGCGCGGCCTGCGCGTGGGCTACGAGGCCCTGGCCTGGGGACGGCATATCAACGATCATCGGGACGCCTGGGAGGTGGTGCGCCGGGCCGAGCACGCCCATGTCGGGCTCATTCTCGATTCCTTCCACACGCTCTCGCGCGGCATCGAGGTCGAGAGCATCCGGTCCATTCCGGGCGACCGTATCTTCATCGTGCAGCTGGCGGATGCGCCGCTGCTGAATATGGATGTGCTGCAATGGAGCCGGCATTTCCGTTGCATGCCTGGCCAGGGCGACCTGCCCATCGCCGATTTCATGCGCGCCGTATTGGCGACGGGCTATTCCGGACCGCTCTCGCTGGAGATTTTCAACGACCAGTTCCGCGGCGGCTCGCCCGGCTCCATCGCCGTGGATGGGCATCGTTCGCTGGTCAACCTCATGGACGGGCTACGCGAGACCGCGCCGGAGTTGGCCGCTTCGCTTCCAGACCTGCCCCCGCGCATCGGCGTACAAGGGGTGGAGTTCATCGAATTCGCCGCCAGCGCGGCGGAGCGGGGGGAATTGGAGGCGCAATTTGCCGCGTTGGGCTTTGCACCCCATGCCCACCACCGCAGCAAGGATGTGGTGGTGTGGCGTCAGCCGGGGGGAGCCGGCGGGCCGAACCTGGTGATCAATAGCGAAGAGGAAGGGCTGGCTTACTCGGCCTATCTCACCCATGGCACCAATGCCTATGCGATCGGTCTGCGCGTCGAGGACGCCGCTGCCACCGTGCAACGCGCCCGCGCTCTGGGTGCCGAGGTGTTTGAGCAGCGTCGGGGACCGGGTGAACTGGCCATCCCCGCCATTCGGGGCATGGGTGGTGGCCTGCTCTATTTCATCGACGAGACGCTGGCCGATGTCTGGGAGGTGGAATTTACCTCCCTCCCTGCGTCCAGGATGCTGGCCGGCATGCTCACCGGCATCGATCACATTGCCCAGACGATGAATTATGAGGAAATGCTGACCTGGGCCCTGTTCTATACGTCGATTTTTCGGGCGCGGAAGCTGCCCATGGTCGATGTGGTCGATCCGGCCGGCCTGGTGCGCAGCCAGGTGATCGAGAGCGAAGAGGAAGGGGTGCGGCTCACGCTCAATGGATCGGATAACCACCGCACGCTGGCCGGCCATTTCATCACGGAAAGTTTCGGCTCCTCGGTGCAGCATATCGCCTTTGCCTGCGCCGATATCTTTGCCGCCTCCGAGGCGCTGACTGCGCGCGGTTTTATCCGCCTCGGCATTCCGGCCAACTATTATGACGATCTCGATGCCCGCTTCGAACTGGAGCCGGCGCTTCTGGAGCGCCTGCGTGCCGCTAACATCCTTTATGACCGCGATGGTGCTGGTGCTGAGTTTTTCCAGATTTACAGCGCCGCCATGCCCGATGGCCGGTTTTTCGAAGTGGTGGAGCGCCGGGGCGGCTATGCGGGCTATGGCGCGGCCAATGCCGTCTTCCGTATCGCCGCGCAGAAGCGGCAGGTCCGGCCTGCCACCATGCCGCGCCTCTAGCCTCAGGCGTGAGCGGCGAAAGTGCGGCCCATGGCAGCACTGTCGGGGGCCAGACCGGTGAAAAGGGAGAAGGCCCGCGCCGCCTGATGCACGGCCATTCCGCCCCCCGGCAGAACGGAGCATCCCTGTGACCGTGCCGCTTGGATAAGTGCGGTTTCGCGGGGGAAATAGATGATGTCGACCACGAAATGGCCCGCGCCCAGCAAAGCGGGATCGAGAGGCAGGCCAGGATGCTTGGCCATGCCCACCGGCGTGGCGTTGACGACGCCGCTGGCACCCCGGAGCGCCTCGGCCACCTGATCGGGCGGCACGGCACGGGCAACAGCCCCACCCCGATGGACAATATGGGCGGCAAGGGCTTGGGCGCGCTCTGCTTGCGCATCGACGATATCGAGAGCTCCAGCCCCCAGGTCGACCAGGGCCTGCGCCACCGCCGATCCCGCCCCACCGGCGCCGATCTGGATGATGCGGTCGAGCGCTATGGCGCCGAAATGGCTTCGGAAGCTTTCGGCAAAACCCCAGCAATCGGTATTGTGTCCGGTGCTCCCCCCGTCGCGGAACACCACCGTATTGACCGCGCCGATGGCGGCCGCTTCCGGCGAAAGCGCGTCGAGCAATGGGGCGATCGCCTGCTTGAAAGGGTAGGTGACATTGAGCCCCGAAAAGCCGCGCGCCGCCGCGCCTGCCAGCATGGCGGCCAGATCCGCATCCCGCAGGCCGAGCCGGTCGAAATCGATGAGGTCGTAGCGATAGTCGAGTCCCAGCCGGCGCCCCTCCTGCTCATGCATGACCGGGGTTAGCGAGGCGCCGATTCCTCGGCCGAAAAGCCCGATGCGAACCTGTGATGGGTTGTGCATTTTGCGCCCAAGGCTCTCGAAGGCCTGCTCGATACGCTGATCCGAACCGGACATTTCGGCTCCTCCGCCGCCGCTCCCAGCGAGCGCCCTTGTTTTCCTGCGCCGCCCGCCGGTACAACAGCAGGAAGGTAGGCGCCACAATGTACGAACTGGTTAGTTTCGTCAATTGCGGCATCGATGCGAAGGGACATGCTCATGCCATCCACCGGACCAATCGTTCCGGCGTCGCGAAAGCCGTCGACGCGCCGGCAGGATCCGGAAGGCACGCGCCAGAACATCATCGAGGTGGCTTCGCAGGAATTCGCGCTCAATGGGCTTTCGGGCGCGCGCATCGATGAGATCGCGGCCAAGACCCGTGCCTCCAAGCGGATGATCTATTATTATTTCGGCGACAAGGAGGGGCTTTATCTCAGTGCCCTCGAAAACGCCTATCGCCAGGTGCGCGAAGGCGAGGCCGGACTCGACATCGAGGGATTGAGCCCGCTCGAGGGTCTGCGTCGCCTGGTCGAATTCACTTTCGACCACCATCACCAGCATGAGGATTTCATCCGCATGGTGATGATCGAGAATATCCATCACGGCCAGTATCTGGAGCGCTCCTCGCTGGTGCGCGACCTCAACGTTACCGCCATCGCCCATATTCGCGACCTTTATGAGCGCGGGCTTGGCGAAGGCCTGTTCCGCTCCGGCCTCGACCCGCTCGAGATCCATTGGCAGATCAGCGCGCTGTGCTTTTTCAACGTCTCGAACCGCGCGACGTTCTCCTCGCTCTTCGCCCGCGACTTCGGCACGCCCGAAATGCTGATGCGACTGCGCCACAATACCGTGGAGATGGTGCTGCGCTATATTCTCAAGCCCGAGGCCATCGCGGAAGCGCTGCCATGAAATATGACTTCGTCATCGCTGGCGGCGGTTCGGCGGCCTCTGTGGCCGCCATGCGGCTGGTGCGTGACCATGGCTTTTCCGTCCTGATGGTCGAGCGGGGGCGAAGCGCGACCAACGCCATCATGGCCATGCCGGCGGGCTATATGAAATATCTGGCCCGCGACACCTTTCTTGAAATGCACGCCACCGTGCCGCAGCCACACTTGGGGGGACGAGGCCCGATCGTGCCCGTCGCCAAGGTGCTGGGCGGCGGCAGCGCCGTCAACGCCATGGTCTATATGCGCGGGCAGAAGGAAGATTATGATGGCTGGGCCGCGCATTTGGGCAATGGGGCGGAGTGGTCCTATGCCGACATGCTGCCCCATTTCCGGTCGCTGGAGGGCAATAGCCGTTTCAACAACGCCTATCATGGTGCCGCCGGCCCGCTGCGCGTTTCCGAGCCGGGACATATCTGCGATACCACCGAGGATTTCCTGCTCGCCGCGCAGGGGTTGGGGCACGCCTACAACCCCGATTTCAACGGCGAGCGGCAAAATGGCGTCGGCATCATGCAGCATACCTATGGGCTCTGGAACGGGCGCAAGCGCCGCTCCGACGCCAATATCGCCTTTCTCGACGCCCTCAAGAACGACAAGCGCCTTACCGTCGTTACCCAGGCCCGGGTTAACCGCGTGCTCTTCGAGGGCAGCCGTGCCGTCGGGCTCGAATATGAGGCGCGGGGCGAGACCTATCGCGTCCATGCCGAGCGCGAGGTGTTGCTGGCGGCGGGAACCTACAATACCGCCAAATTGCTGATGCTCTCGGGTATCGGCCCGGCCGATCATCTGCGTGAGCATGGCATCGGCGTACGCGCCAATCTGCCCGTGGGCTCCAACCTTCAGGATCATCACGAAGTGCCGGTCATCGCCACCACCAGGGGACGCTCGGGCTATTTCGGCCAGGATACTGGCTGGAACATGATCCGCAATGGCCTGCAATATCTCCTGTTCAATTCCGGCCCGGTGACCACCACCGGCATCGAGGCCTGCCTGTTCTTCGA
>NZ_JAUCDN010000090.1:0-11218 GCF_034675085.1 Devosia sp. | reverse complement strand
TATCGCGTTTCCGAACCGCAAAACCGTTTCCACTTTTGCTGGAAACGCTCTAGCGGCTGGAAACGCCGGCGACCTCGTTCGCCGTTGACGGGCTGTCGAGCCGGGCATGGGTGGAGGCGCTGGCTGCCAGCATGGCCAGGATCGCAAAGATCAGCAGGGCGGCGATACGCACGATGGTCCCCTCTTCGGCAAGGGGCTGGCTCGCGATTCGCGCAAGCCATCCCTGCACCCACCCCTGCGCCTCGGCAGAGGCGGGGGCAAGAACAGGCTTAAGAACTGGTTAACAACGCTTGCCGCCGGGCGGATCAGGCAGAAAGCGACCCGAGCAGCCCGCTTGCCTTGACCCCGTCGAAGACGAATTGCACCGCCAGGGCCGCCAGCAGGATGCCGACGACGCGCGAGACCACGGCGAGCCCGGTAACGCCGAGAAGGCGCTGGATGGGAATGGCGACGAGCAGGGTGAGCCAGGCCAGGAACAGGATGATGACGATGGCGAGCAAAACCGCCCAGAATTCGAGATCGGTGCGGGCGCCGGTGGTGAGCAGAATGACGGCGCTGATGGCGCCGGGACCGGCCAGCAGCGGCATGGCCAGAGGGAAGACGGCAATATCCTGACGCTGACGGGCTTCCACCTCTTCCTCGTCGGTGGTGCCGGTGCCTCCCGAGTGACGGGCGAAGACCATGTCGATGGCGATGAGGAACAGCAGCAGCCCGCCGGCGGTGCGCAGCGCCGGAATGGTGATGCCGAAGATTTCGAGGATGGGATTTCCCAGAATCCCGAACAACAGCAGGATGATGCCGGCGATGATGACGCCCCGCGTGGCGAAGACGAAGCGCTGCCGGGCCGTGTTGTGCTTGGTGAGGGCGGCGAAGATGAAGGCGATGTCGGCGACGCCCACCGTGGCGAACAGGGTGGCGAAAGCGACAAGAAAACTGGTGGTGGGCATCAGGCACTTTCCCCCATCGGCCCGCCGGGAGCCGCTTGTCCTCGAACCGCTCAAGCTTTAGCCGCTCGGGCCGGGCTTGCCCAGCCCCTGCGGGGAGGTTCAGGCGGCGCGGCGCTTCTCGATGGCGTCCCAGATCATCACCGCGATATCGGGGCCGCCGAAACGCCTGATCTCGCGGATGCCGGTGGGGGAGGTGACGTTGATCTCGGTGAGATAGTCGCCGATGACGTCGATGCCGACAAAGATCATGCCGCGCTCCTTGAGCGCCGGGCGGATGGCGGCGCAGATTTCCTTTTCGCGCGCGGTGAGTTCGGACAACTCCGGCCGGCCGCCCACATGCATGTTGGAGCGCGCCTCGCCATCGGCGGGGACACGGTTCAGCCCCGCCACCGGTTCGCCATCAATGATGATGATGCGCTTGTCGCCCTTGCGCACGTCCGGCAGATATTTCTGGATCATGAAGGGTTCGCGGTAATTGTTCTCGAACAGCTCGAGCAGGCTGACCAGATTGTGGTCGCCCTCCTGGATGAAGAAGACCCCGGCGCCGCCATTGCCGTAAAGCGGCTTGACGATGATGTTGCCATGCTCGCGGCGGAAATCATGGATGAGGGCGCGGTCGCGCGTCACCAAAGTGGGCGGCATCAGCTCGGGAAAATCGGTGACGAGGATTTTTTCGGGCGCATTGCGCACGGCGGCGGGCGGATTGACCACCAGGGTTTTCGGATGCAGCCGCTCAAGCAAATGGGTGAGCGTGATATAGTTCATGTCGAAGGGGGGATCCTGGCGCATATGGATCACGTCCTGGGTGGACAGATCGATGCGGCGGGCCTCGCCGAGGCTGAAATGCTCGCCCTTGGGCTTGTCGAAAACGGTGATCGGGGCGGCCAGGGCGCTGACCACATCGCCGCGCAAAGCCAGGGTGTCGGGGGTGTAATGGAGCAATTCGTGCCCGCGGGCCTGCGCTTCCAGCATCAGGGCAAAGGTGGAATCGCCAACAGGATTGATGGTGGCGACATGGTCCATCTGGACCGCGACTTTGAGCGTCATGGCAAATTCTCAGCTGGCATCGAAGGCGTTGATGACATGGCGCGGCCAGCGGCCGGGCGCAAGGAAAATCACGTCAAAGCGGAAATCGCGGGCGCCGCTGGCCGGATGGCGGGCCTGCCAATGGGCGGCGGCATGGGCGATGCGGGCGCGATTGACCGCTTCAAGGGCGTCGCGCTCGCTTCCGGCGCGGCCCCGCGCCTTGACCTCGACGAAGACGATGGCGCCAAACCTTTGCGCAACAAGATCAATTTCGCCCACCGGCGTTTTGTAGCGCCGCTCGAGGATGCGGTAGAATTTAAAGCGCAGGAACCAGGCGGCCAGCGCCTCTGCGCGATGGCCGCCGCGCTGGGCGGCGATGCGGGCGCTAGTCTTGGGATTTGAGGGCAAGGGCGGCATCATAGACCTGTTTACGCTTTAGGCCGTGTCTTGCGGCGATGGCATCGACGGCGGCGCGCAGCGGCATTTCGTCCAAACTCGTGCGCAATTCGCCTTGCCAGTCAATGGCTTGGGTAATTTCTGCCTCGGTAGCGCCACCAACCAGAATGACTGCTTCGCCCTTGGTTTCGGTTTGCTCGAAAGCGGCGGCAAGCGCGGGGAGCGTATCGCGGTGGACGCGCTCGAAGCGCTTGGTCAATTCCAGCGCCACCGCCGCCGGCCGCGCGCCAAAGGCCTCGGCCATGGCGGCAAGCGTGTTGGCAAGACGGCGCGGGCTTTCGTAAAACACCAGTGTTTCACGTGAATCGGCCAGCTTTTTCAAGGCATTGGCGCGAGCCCCCGCCTTGGAGGGCAGAAAGCCGTGAAAGGCGAAGGCATCGGTGGGCAGGCCCGCCACCACCAGGCCGGAGAGCAGGGCAGAGGCCCCCGGAATGGGAAAGACCGGCAGGTTCGCCTCGGCCAGGGCGCGGATCAGGGGGAAACCGGGGTCGGAGAGCAGCGGCGTGCCGGCATCGGAGATGAGGGCGATGGCTTCGCCGCCGGCAATGCGGGCCAGAATGGCGTCGATGCGGGCGCGCTCATTGTGCTCGTGCAGGGCCATGCGGCGGGCCTTGACGCCGTAGTGATCGAGCAGGCGCGCCGACATTCTGGTGTCTTCACAAAGGATTAGTGAGGCAGCGGCCAGGGTTTCCAGCGCCCGCAGGGTGATGTCGCGCAGATTGCCGATAGGGGTGGCGACGACATAAAGCCCCGGCGCCAGCGGGGGGGCGGGAAAGGAAACGCCAGCGATGAAATAGGCCGGAGCGGCGCTGGTTTCGGCAGCCATGGGCGGCAAATCCCCGGATTGACATTTGCTTAACAAAATAGGGGTCACAGTTAGCAGACTGCTAACATTTCGAGCAGCACATGACCGCCAAGAGTAACGCAAGGCAAGCCATTTTTCACAGCCTCATGGCCATGGGGCTGGCGATGCTGGCCGGGTGCTCGCCCATCCAGATCGGTTCGCGTGTCATCGATTTTTCCGGCGGGGGCGGCGCGCCAGCGCAAACGGCGCCCCTGAACCCGACGCAGACGGCGCCCATGGCCACCAGCCAGCCGGGTCAGCGCTTCGGGCGCGGCGCGGTGCCGGTGGCGCTGCTGCTGCCGCTGAGCGGAAGCGGCGAGGATACCCGGATCGGGTCCTCGATGGCCAATGCCAGCCGCATGGCCATCGGCTTTATAGAGGCCAGCGCCAGCATCGGGGATAATATCCATATCACGCTGCGCGATACCGGCGGCACGCCGCAGGGCGCGAGCGCGGCGGCGCAGGCGGCGGTGCAGGAGGGGGCGCGGCTGATCCTGGGGCCGCTGGGCAGCGCCGAAATGCAGGCGGCCGGAACGGTGGCGCGCGGCGCGGGCGTGCCGCTGATCGGCTTTGCCCCCACCGGCACCGCGACCGGAGCGGGGCTCTACCTGCTCGGGGTGCTGCCCGAGGGAGAGATGAAGCGCACCATAGGCTGGGCCAAGGCGCAGGGGCTGCGCGGGCTGGCCGGGGCGTTTCCGGCCAATGAGGCCGGGCAGGCGCAACAGACCGCCTTCCGCCAGCAGGCCATCGCGGCGGGCTTCTCGCCGCAGGCGGTCTATACATTTTCAGGCGCAGGAGAGGCCAGCCAGATCGTGGCGCAGGCGCTGCCCGAAATGCAGCGCGGCATGATCGACGCGCTGTTCCTGCCCGACCGGGCCAGCGCCCCTGCCTTCGGCGCCGCGCTGGCGGCGGCCGGGGTGAAGGATGTGCAGATCATCGGCTCGGCCGAATGGGACAACGACAAGGCGATCCTGAACAGCGCCGCGCTGGCCGGAGCGGTCTATGCCGCGCCCGATCCAGCGGGCATGAACGCCATTCGCGCCGACTACCAGCGCCAGTTCGGCGCCGCGCCGCACCCGATGGCGACCATCGCCTATACGGCGACGATCCTGGCCAATGTGAACACGCTGTCTCTGGCCAATCCGCCCTATAGCCCGGCGGCGCTGACCAATCCCCAGGGGTTCAACGGGCGGGACGGGCTGTTCCGCTTCCAGGCCAATGGGCGCAGCGATTACGCGCTGGTGCTGAAGAAGGTGGCGCCGGGTGGGGCGCAAATGGTGGAGGGGGCGGGGTTTTAGGGGGTTTGTAGGCTTCACACCCACAATGTCGCCCCGGTGTGGGTCAAGTCGAGACCCTCGATATCAGGGAAATATGCGGATATGGATTCCGGCCTACGCCGGAATGACATCGGGGTGAGGAGGGCGCGGTGCAGGAGTGGTGAAGGAGAAGGCCCCCTCACCCGGCCCTGGGCCCCCTTACCTCTCCCCCTGAGGGAGAGGTAAGGGGGCGCCGGATTCTGCTGCGTCGTCACTACCGGGTTTATTCCGGTGGCCTCTCACGCCGCCAAATCGGCGACGACGGCGTCGAGGACGGGAAAGCCCTTGTCGGTGACGCGCAGATTGCCGTTGGGCAGGGTTTCGAGGAAACCGTAGCCCTTGAGCGTGTCGATCTGGCGCGGCGAGATGCGGCGGCCCGAAAGGGCGGTAAAGCGAGCGGGAGAAATACCCTCCTTGAGCCGCAGGCCCATGACGAGGAATTCGTCGCCCTGCTCCTCCCAGGTCAGCACATCGTCCACCACCATGCCGTGGCCCTGGGCCATGACCTTTTTCTGCCAGTCGAAGGGCATGCGCTCGGCGGCGGTGGCGTGGCGCTGGTTGTTGATGAGCAGCCGGCCATGGGCGCCCGGACCGATGCCGGCATATTCGCCATAGCGCCAATAGAGCATGTTGTGGCGGCTTTCCTGCCCGGGGCGGGCGTGGTTGGAAATCTCATAGGCGGGCAGGCCCGCCGCAGCCGTCAATTCCTGGGTCAATTCGTAGAAATCGGCAGCCAGGTCCTCGTCGGGCAGAGTGAGCTTGCCGGCCTGCTGCAAATCGAAATAGCGCGTGCCCTGCTCGATGGTGAGCTGGTAGAGGCTGAGATGGCCCTGGGCCAGCCACAGCCCTTCCTTGAGTTCATCTTCCCAATCGTCCAGCGTCTGGCGGGGGCGGGCATAGATGAGATCGAAGCTGGAGCGCTCGAAGACGCTTTGGGCGATGCGCACGGCGGCCACCGCCTCCTCGACGGAGTGGCGGCGGCCCAATTCGGCCAGCGGGCCGGGACGCAGCGACTGCACGCCGAGCGAGACGCGGTTGACCCCGGCGGCGCGATAGCCACGGAAGCGCTCGACCTCGACGCTGGTGGGATTGGCCTCCAGCGTGACCTCGGCCTGCGGATCGAGCGTCCAGTGACGGGCGATGGCCTCCAGAATCCGCCCGGTGGAGCGCGGGTCCATCAGCGAGGGCGTGCCGCCGCCGAAAAACACCGATTGCACCATGCGGCCGGGCGCCAGCGCCGCGGCATGGGCGATCTCGCGCTCATAGGCGGCGATATAGGTCTCCTCGTCGAAGGCGCCGCGATGGACGTGGGAATTGAAATCGCAATAGGGGCATTTGGCGGCGCAGAAGGGCCAATGCACATAGACGCCGAAAAGATCGTTGGCGGCGCTCATGGGCGGGTGGCCATGTTGTGCCGGCCACAGGACGACACCGCCCCCATCATGGGGGAGGGTGTCGACTGCACCATTGGGGCAAATCGCGCCGGATCACTTCTCAATCTGGGTCTCCACGAACAGCGCGAAGGCGCGGGCGCGGTGGGAAAGGCCCTTTTCGCCGGGAGCCCAGCCATGCTTCATCTCGGAGGGCATCTGGCCGAAGGTGATGTCGTAGCCATCGGGCATGAACATGGGATCATAGCCATGGCCCTGATCGCCCCGGGGGGGCCAGACCAGCGTGCCCTCGCACCGGCCGACGAAGAGCGCATCGCGCCCATCGGGATGGGCCAGGCACAAAGTGGCGTTGAAGCTGGCTCGGCGGCGCGACGGCTCGGTGGCGTTGGCGGCCTGAAGCGCATCTTCCACCCGGCGCATGGCGCGGGAAAAATCGCGCGGCACGCCGGCCCAGTCGGCGGTATAGACGCCCGGATCGCCATTGAGCGCATCCACGCACAGGCCCGAATCATCGGACAGCGCCAGCATGTCGGCACCGCGCGCGGCGGCATGGGCCTTGGTGCGGGCGTTTTCGGCAAAACTGGTGCCGGTTTCCTCGGGCTCGGGCAGGCCCAGCTCGCCCGCCGAGACCAGATCGAGCCCGAAGGGGGCGAACAGCTCCTGGAATTCGGCGAGCTTGCCGGCATTATGGGTGGCCAGGACGAGGCGCGTGCCGGGGCCGAGACGGGGAATGGCGGTCATTTTCGGCCTCCTTCGAGGGCGCGGCTGATGTCGTGCCAGATGGGAGAATCATGCTGGCAAAAGACCCCCTCATCCGTCTCGGCTGCGCCGAGCCACCTTCTCCCGCGAGGGGAGAAGGAAGGGGCTATGTTTGGGGCACGATCTGAGCGCACCACCAGTTCCCCTTCTCCCCTCGCGGGAGAAGGTGCCCGAAGGGCGGATGAGGGGGCTTTTTTCCCAAACAGCATCATGAGGCCAGCGCCGCCTGTTGCATCAGCGTCAATTCGGCAATGCCGTGGCCGGCCAGCGTCATGAGGGCATCGAGCTCGGCACGATCGAAAGGGGCGCCTTCGGCGGTGCCCTGGATCTCGACGAATTTTCCCGAGCCGGTCATGACGAAATTGGCATCGGTCTGGGCTTCGACGTCTTCGAGGTAATCGAGATCGAGCACCGGGGTGCCCCGATAGATGCCGCAGGAAATGGCGGCGACCGAATCGCGCAGCGCCTTGCCCTTGGTGAGCTTGCGCGCCTCCATCCAGGCAATGGCGTCGGCCAGCGCCACATAGGCGCCGGTGATGGCGGCGGTGCGGGTGCCGCCATCGGCTTCGAGCACGTCGCAATCGATGGTGAGCTGGTTTTCGCCCAACTGGGTGAGGTCGACCACGGCGCGCAGCGAGCGCCCGATCAGGCGCTGGATCTCCTGGGTGCGGCCGGACTGCTTGCCGGCGCTGGCCTCGCGCCGCGTACGCGTGCCGGTGGCGCGGGGCAGCATGCCATATTCGGCGGTGACCCAGCCCTGGCCCTTGCCGCGCAGCCAGCCGGGCAGGCTGGTTTCCACCGAGGCGGTGACCAGAACCCTGGTATGGCCGAAGCTCACAAGGCAGGAGCCCTCGGCATTGCGGGCCACGTTGCGTTCCAGCGAAATGGGGCGCAACTGGCTGGGGTCTCGTCCTGAAGGGCGCATGGGCAATCCTGAAAATTCTGGCCTGAAAAAACCACGTTAACCGCCTCTTAACCCTCATGGGGCCGGCTCACAAGCGGCGGACGCTTGGCGGGAGGCCGCAATGGCCTTAAATGAGAGGGCACGGTTAAAGCGGACGATTTTATCGAAATCCTCATGGTCAAGCCCCAGGAAGACTTTCTGAGCGTGCTCAATGCACGCAGCCAGGACATCTTCAGAAAAATCGTCGAGCGCTATCTGGAAACCGGCGCGCCGGTGGGATCGCGCGATCTGTCGCGCATGTTGCAGATGGGGCTCTCGCCGGCCTCGGTGCGCAATGTCATGGCGGACCTCGAAGATCTCGGGCTGATCGCGGCCCCGCACACGTCGGCGGGGCGGGCCCCCACCCAGGAGGGCTTGCGGTTTTTCGTCGACGCCATGCTGGAAGTGGGCGCGGTGGACGAAAGGGAGCGCCAGCGCATCGCCCGCTCCATCGAGGGCCAGCAGCGCGGCCAGGTGGAGGACGTTCTGACCGAAGCCAGCCAGTTGCTCTCCGGGCTGAGCCAGGGGGCGGGCGTGGTCATCGCCAGCAAGGCCGACATGGTGTTGCGCCATATCGAATTCGTGCGGCTCGACGCCACCCGCGCCATGGCGATCCTGGTCGGCGAGGACGGGCAGGTGGAAAACCGCATCATGGACGTGCCCCCCGGCCTTACCGCCTCGACGCTGACCCAGGCGGGCAACTACCTGGCCCGCCACGTGGTGGGACGCACGCTGGCCGAGGCGCGCATGGCGCTGAGCGCGGCGCGGGAGGAACAGCGGGCGGAGCTCGACGAATTGACGCAAAAGCTGGTCGAGGCCGGCATCGCCACCATGGGACAGGCCTCGCTCAACGCCACCCCGACGGTGATCGTGCGCGGGCGGGCCAATCTGATCAACGACACCATGGCCAGCGAGGAATTGCTGCGCATGCGCCAGCTCTTCGACGAGCTGGAAAGCAAAGACGGGCTGCTCGAGCTGCTGGGCGATGCGGAAAAGGCCCAGGGCGTGCGCATCTTCATCGGCTCGGAAAACAAGCTGTTCTCGCTTTCGGGGTCTTCGGTGATCCTGTCGCCCTACAAGGACGCCAATGACCGCATCGTGGGCGTATTGGGGGTGATCGGGCCGACGCGGCTCAACTATGCGCGCATCGTGCCGGTGGTCGATTATACCGCAAACGTGATCTCGGCGATGATGGCGCGCAAGCGCCAGGCTTGAAATAGGCCGGCGATTGGCCGATATGCCCGACAAACCCAAGTGAGTGCAAAAAGAGAAGAGCGATGAGCGACGAAAACGCCGCCCCGGAAGAAACCCCTGAGGCGATCGAGCCCGAAATCGACCCCGTCGAGGCGCTGCGGGCCGAAAATGCCGATCTGCGCGACCGGCTGCTGCGCGCCGTGGCCGAGATGGAAAACCTGCGCAAGCGCACCGAGCGCGACGTCGCCGATACGCGCTCCTATGCCATTTCGGGCTTTGCCCGCGACATGCTCTCGGCCACCGATGCCTTGCAGCGGGCGCTGGTGATGCTGCCGGCCGAGGCGCGCGAATCCGAGGACCCCACGGTCAAGTCGCTGATCGAGGGCATCGAGATGACCGAGCGGGAAATGCAGCGCCTTTTGGCCAAGCACGGCGTCACTCCCATCGAGGCCGAGGGGCAGAAATTCGACCCCCACAAGCACCAGGCCATGTTCGAGGTGCCCGACCCCACCAAGCCCGAAGGCACGGTGGTGCAGGTGGTGCAGGCCGGTTTCGCCATCGGCGAGCGCGTGCTGCGCCCGGCCATGGTGGGCGTCGCCAAGGGCGGCCCAGTCAATCCGCCCAATGGCGAGCCGGTGGACAAGAGCGCTTAGAACGAAAAAGACCCCCCGCTACGGCGGGGGTTTTGTTTTGCGCATGTGGGAAGCACCCCCTCCCGACCTCCCCCATCAAGGGGGAGGTGTAGTCTTGTGTTTGGAACACCATCCTGCCCCATCCACCGAAGGACACCCTCCCCCTTGTGGGGAGGGCTGGGGAGGGGGTCAGCCCAGGATATCGGCGCTCCGGATCCGCGCCACGCCGGCCTCTTCCATATCGGCCCAGGCGCGGGCCAGGCTCCCATCGGCATCGATGGCGCGGCTGGCATCCTCGATGACGGCGACGTCGAAGCCGGCGGCGGCGGCGTCGATGGCGGTCCAGGCAACGCAGAAATCTGTGGCGAGGCCGGCAATATAGAGGCGGTCGACATCGCGCTCATTGAGATAGCCGGCCAGGCCCGTCAGCGTCTCGCGATCGGCCTCCTGGAAGCCGGAATAGGAATCGATGGCGCGGTTATAACCCTTGCGGATGATGAGCTGGGCATGGGGAATGTCGAGATCGGCGCTGATCTCGGCGCCGCGCGTCTGCCAGACGCAATGGTCGGGCCAGAGCACCTGGGTGCCATAGGGCAATTCGATGGTCTGGAACGGCGCCTTGCCGGCATGCTGGCTGGCAAAGGAGATATGGTCCTTCGGGTGCCAGTCCTGGGTCAGCACCACATTGGCAAAGCGCGGGGCCAGGCGGTTGAGCAGCGGCACGATCTCGTCGCCGCCGGCAACGGCAAGGCTGCCGCCGGGCAGGAAATCATATTGCACATCCACCGCGACCAGAACGTCCTTGGGGGTGATGTCGATGGTCATGAGGCGTCTCCAAATCCTTGTTATGCCGCGTTTCCGAACCGCAAAACCGGTGCCCACTTTTGCGGGAAGCGCTCTAAGGCTTGACCCATTGTGCGCGCATCAGGCCGCGCACGGAATTTCCCAGCCAGATTTTTTCGGCGCTTTCAAGATCGTCCAGCCCAAGCACGGCTTCCTCGGCCTTGCCGGTGGCGAGAAGCTCGGCGCGCAAGGTGCCGGGCAGAAGGCCGGACGCGAGCGGCGGAGTGAGCAGTTTCCCGTTCCGCTCGATGAAGAGATTGGTGATCGAGCCCTCGGTCAGCTCGCCACGCTCATTGGTGAACACCACCTCGTCGACGCCCCATTGCGCCTGGGCGCTCTGGCGCGGCTGGTCGTAAAAATCGCGGTTGGTGGTCTTGTGCGCCAGAAAGGGGTTTTGCGAATCGAGCGGCTCGGGCGCCAGGGTGAAGCGGAAGACATCGGGATTGGGCGGCAGCGGCATGGCGGTGAGGGTAGGGCCGGAAGCATCCAGCGTCAGGCGCACGCGCATGGCGGCCGCGGAGTAGTCCTGGCCCTGCAATAGAGCCTCAATCGCGGCGCGGTCGCAGGCGAGGCCGAAATGGGCGGCCGAGGCGGCCAGGCGATCCAGATGCCGGCCGAGCAGGTCATAGCCTTCGCCCTCTCTCCACAGCAGGGTTTCGATCAGGGTGACGGCGGGGGCGGTGAAAAACGCCATCTTGAGCAGGGCCTCGCGGTATTCGCTATTCATCTGGCTGTCGGCGACGATGCCGCCGCCAATGCCGATCTCCCCTCGCCCATCCGCATCGATCACGGCGGTGCGGATGGCGACGTTGAGGGGGAGATCGCCATTGGGGGCGAAATGGCCGATGGAGCCGGTATAGACCCCGC
>NZ_JAUCDN010000089.1:0-11267 GCF_034675085.1 Devosia sp. | reverse complement strand
ATTTCACCCGCGCCAAGGGCAAGGAAGTGATGGAAGGCTTCATCAAGGCCGAAAATGGCGGCGCCGACATCTGCGCGGTCTATGCCCATAATGACGACATGGCGGTGGGCGCCATCCAGGCCATCAAGGATGCCGGCCTCAAGCCCGGCAGCGACATCAAGGTGGTGTCCATCGACGGCGTGCCCGATATCTTCGCCGCCATGGTGGCCGGCGAGGCCAATGCCACGGTGGAACTGACCCCGAACATGGCCGGCCCCGCCTTCGCCGCGCTCTCGGCCTACCTGGCCGATGGCACCGAGCCCGAAAAGCTCATCATCACCGAATCCAAGCTCTATACCCCTGCCGATAATCCGCAGGGCGAGTATGACACCCGCAAGAGCCTGGGGTATTAATCGAGTCTAAAAGGGTCCGCCGGATTTTCCGGCGGGCCTATCGCTGCGAAAAGTCGAAAAAGGCGAAGCGGAAGACCGGGGGAGACTGGCATGGCAGACACCGAATACGTGCTCGAAGCGCGCGGCGTCCTCAAGGTCTTCGGCAATCACACGGCTCTCGACCACGTCGATTTCGGTTTGCGGGCGGGCGAGGTGCACGCCCTTCTGGGCGAAAATGGCGCCGGAAAATCCACCCTCATCAAGATCTTGACCGGGGCCTATCGGCCCGATGGCGGCGGCGTCTATGTCGAGGGGCAGGAAGTCACGCTCGACAATCCTCTTCACGCCCAGACCCATGGCATCGGCACGGTCTATCAGGAGGTCAACCTCCTGCCCAACCGTTCCGTCGCCGAAAATCTCTTCCTCGGGCACCAGCCGCGCCGTTTCGGCCTGGTCGATTTTCGCCGCATGGAGGCCGATGCGCGCTCGCTTCTGGCCAAATACGACCTGCATATCGACCCCGCCAGCGAGTTGGGCGCCCATTCGGTGGCGGTGCAGCAGATCGTGGCCATCGCCCGCGCCGTGCAGCTTTCGGGCAAGGTGCTGATCCTGGACGAGCCCACGGCCAGCCTCGACCGCAACGAGGTGGACCGTCTTTTCGAAGTGGTAGGGGCGCTCAAGGCCCAGGGCCTTGCCATCATCTTCATCACTCATTTTCTTGACCAGGTCTTTGCCATTTCCGACCGGGTGACGGTGTTGCGCAATGGGCGGCTGATCGAGACGCGCACTCTCGACAGCCTGAGCCGCACCGATGTGGTGCGGCTGATGCTGGGCAAGGACATTGCCTTTTCCGGCGCCACCGATGTCGAGCCAAGCGAAACGCTCGACGAGGTGCTGCTCGAGTTCAAGTCCTATGGCCGTCGTCGCAGCGTGCAGCCCTTCGATCTCACCATTCATCGCGGCGAGGTGGTGGGGGTGGCCGGCCTGCTCGGCTCCGGCCGCACCGAAATGGCGCGCATCATGTTCGGTGCCGATCCGGCCGATCAGGGTACTCTCAGCGTGCGGGGTGCGCCCGCCTCGATCCGCCGCACCACCGACGCCATCGGCCATGGGTTCGGCTTCTGCCCGGAAGACCGCAAGGCCGAGGGTATATTGGGCGATCTCTCCGTGCGCGAAAACATCGTCATCGCACTCCAGGGCAAGCTCGGATGGTTCCGCGCCCTCAACCGCGACGAGCAACTCGAAATCGCCGGCCGCTTCGGCGAGACCATGGATATCCGCGCCGCCTCGCTCGACATGCCGGTAAAGCTCCTCTCGGGCGGCAACCAGCAAAAGGTGATCCTGTCGCGCTGGCTCGCCACCGACCCCGCCTTCCTCATTCTCGACGAGCCCACGCGCGGCATCGATGTGGGCGCGCATGCCGAAATCGTGCGCACCATCAACCGGCTGCGCGAGGACGGCATGGCCATGCTGGTCATTTCCTCCGAACTCGACGAGGTGGTCGCCTACAGCTCGCGCATCGTGGTCATGCGCGATCGCGAAATGGTGGCGGAGTTGCGTGGCAAGAACATCAATCCGGGCATCATCGTGCAGGCGATTGCCAACCATCCCGACGAGGCCGTGGCATGAAGCGCCTGCCCCTTGAAAAACTGGCCAATCCCCAGCTTCTGGCGCTGCTCGCCGTACTGCTGGTCAACTGGCTGCTCTTTCCCAATTTCTTCCGCATCACCTGGCAGGACGGGCGCTTTTTCGGCAGCCTGATCGACGTCATCAATCGCGGTGCGCCGGTGGCGATCCTGGCAGTGGGCATGACCGGGGTCATCGCCACCAAGGGTGTCGACCTATCGGTTGGCGCCATCATGGCCGTATGCGGCGCGGTTGCCGCGACCATGGTAGTCGCCGGCTATCCCACGCCAGTCGCGGTGCTGGCGGCGCTGGCGGTGGGTCTTGCCTGCGGCCTCTGGAACGGCTTTCTCGTTGCGGTGCTCGACATCCAGCCCATCATCGCCACCCTGGTGCTGATGGTGGCCGGGCGCGGCATCGCCCAGCTCATCACCGAAGGCTCCATCGTCACCTTCAACGATCCGGCGCTGATCTTCATCGGCACCGGCTCCTTCGCCGGCCTGCCCATGGCAGCGGTCATCGCCTTCACCCTCATGGTGCTGGTGACGCTGCTGGTGCGGCGCACGGCCATCGGGCTGTTCATCCAGGCTATCGGCGTCAACCGGGCCGCCGCCTCTCTCGCCGGCATCCACAGCCGCATGCTGCTGATGCTGGTTTATGCCCTTTCGGGGCTCTGCGCCGCCATTGCCGGGGTGATCGTGGCCGCCGACATTCGCGGCGCCGATGCCAACAATTCCGGCCTCTGGCTTGAGCTGGATGCCATCCTGGCCGTGGTCATCGGCGGCACCTCGCTTCTGGGCGGGAAATTCTCCGTTCCACTTGCCGTGGTGGGCGCGCTCATCATCCAGGCGATGAATACCGGCATTCTGGTCTCCGGTTTCCCGCCCGAGTTCAACCTCATCGTCAAGGCGGGGATGATTATCCTCATCCTCATGCTCCAGTCGCCGCTGGTCGGCAATCTGCTGGGCTTCTTCAAACGTGACCCCAAGCCGGCGAATCCCAAATGAAACGCAGTCTCCGCCCGCTCGCGGCCACGGCCGTCATTTTCCTCATCGCCTATGCGATCAGCGTCATGCAGTTCCCGGGCATGCTCTCGACCCGTGTGCTGGGCAATTTCCTCACCGACAATGCCTTTCTGGGCATCGCCGCTGTGGGCATGACCTTCGTCATCATTTCCGGCGGCATCGACCTGTCGGTAGGGGCGGTGATCGGCTTTACCGGCGTGCTGGTCGCCGTGCTGATAAGCTGGCTCGGCTTTCATCCCCTTTTCGCCTTCGTTATCGCGCTGGGCGTGGCGGGATTGTTCGGGGCGGCCATGGGGCTCACCATCCACTATCTTCAGGTGCCCAGCTTCATCGTCACCCTTGCCGGCATGTTCCTGGCGCGCGGGGGAGCGGCGGTCATCACCCAGGATTCGGTGCCGATCAACCACGAATTCTACCGCACCATTTCAGACCTCATCATCCGGCTGCCCGGCGGGGGGCGGCTGAGCTTCATCGGCCTTTTGATGGTCGCGGTTTTCCTTATCGGCGCCGTCATCGCCCATCGGACACGCTTCGGCTCCTATGTCTATGCGCTGGGCGGCAATCCGGTTTCGGCCGAGCTGATGGGCGTGCCGGTGGCGCGCACCACCGTGCAGATCTACATGTTGTCCAGCATGCTGGCCGCCCTGTCGGGAATCGTTTTTTCCCTTTATACCTCGGCCGGCTATCCGCTGGCGGCGGTGGGCGTGGAGCTCGACGCCATCAGCGCGGTGGTCATCGGGGGCACGCTGCTCACCGGCGGCTATGGCTTCGTTTTGGGTACCTTCATCGGTGTCATGCTGCTGGGCCTGGTGCAGACCTACATCATCTTCGATGGCACGCTGTCGAGCTGGTGGACCAAGATCGTGATCGGCGCATTGCTGTTCTTGTTCATCGTCTTGCAGCGCATCATATTTGCGGCCTCCGCTCCCGGAGAAGAGTCGCCCGAGAAAGTCTGATATGATCGAAGCAGGTAGCCTTATTCGCTCCCTTTCCGGGCGACCTGCGGCGCGCAATTTCCATACTTTCGTCATCAACGAGATCGGCCACGCCATCGTCACCGGCCGCTTTCCCATCGGCTCCATCCTGGCCAATGATGCGCAGATGATGGAAACCTACGGCGTGTCGCGCACGGTGCTGCGCGAAGCGCTGAAGACGCTGGAGGCCAAGGGGCTGGTGGAGGCCCGGCCCAAGGTGGGCACCCGCGTTTCCCCTGCCAGCCGCTGGAGCCTGTTCGACCCCCAGGTGCTGTCCTGGCATTTCTATGCCGCCCCCGATGCCCAGTTCTACGAGAGCCTGTTCGAGGTGCGCCGGGCACTGGAATTGCCGGCGGCGAGCCGGGCGGCGCGCCGGCGCACCTCGGAGAATATCCGGGGCATGAAATACTGGCTGCACCAGCTCGAATCGGCCAATGGCGACCTGGAAAACCATGGCATTGCCGAGCTGGAAATCCACCGCATCATCGCCGAAACCTCGGGCAATGCGCTGATGCGTTCGGTGACGGGGCTGGTGGAGCTGACCCTGGCGCTGGCGCTGCGCCAATGCGCGCAAAAGGGCGAACACGGCTATCTCGAACGCTCTCGAGCCGCTTTGACCAAGCTGGTCGAAGCTATCGCCAATAGTGACACGGAAGCCGCCGCCGCCATTGTCGGGGAAGTCATCGATCTCGATGAGGAGCGGGTGCTGACCGCCCTGCCCAGCGCCGAAAGCGCTTAGCTGATCTGGGCCAGCGCCGCTGCCATGGCGGCCTCGTCATAGCCCAGTGCGGTAAGGGCGGCGGCGACGAGGCCGGCCCGGTCCAGCCCGGCTTCCGCATACATGTCGGCCTGCGTCGCGTGCTCGACGAAATTGTCGGGGATCATCAGCGGCCGCAGCCTCAGCTTGCCGTCGAGCAGGCCATTGCGGGCGAGGAAAGTGGCGACATGGCTGCCGAAGCCACCGACCGAGCCCTCTTCCACCGTCAGCAGCACGTCGTGGTCGCGCGCCAGCCGGGCGATTAGTTCCTCGTCCAGCGGCTTGAGGAAGCGCGCATCGGCGATGGTGGGGTTCAGGCCCAGCGCTGCCAGCCGGTCGGCCGCCGCCAGAACCTCGCCCAGCCGCGTGCCGTAGGAAAGGATGGCGATGGTGCCGCCCTGGCGCAGGATGCGGCCCTTGCCGATGGCGAGCTTTTCTCCGCGCGCCGGCATGTCCACGCCCATGCCGTCGCCGCGCGGATAGCGGAAGGCGATGGGGCCGGTGTCGTAAGCGGCGGCAGTGGCCACCATGTGGCGCAACTCGGCCTCGTCGCCCGCCGCCATCTGCACGATGCCGGGGATGGCGCCGAGATAGGCGGCATCGTAATTGCCGGCATGGGTGGGGCCATCCGCCCCGACATAGCCGGCCCGATCGATGGCGAATCGCACCGGCAGGCCCTGTATGGCCACGTCATGCACGATCTGGTCGTAGGCGCGTTGCAGGAAGGTGGAATAGATGGCGCAGAAGGGCCGCATACCCTCGCTGGCCAGCCCCGCCGCGAAGGTCACCGCATGCTGCTCGGCAATGCCGACGTCGAAGATGCGATCGGGATGGATCTCGGCGAATTTGTCCAGTCCCGTGCCAGAGGGCATGGCGGCGGTGATGGCGACGATGCGCGGATCGGCATCGGCTTCCTGGATGAGGCTTTCGGCAAAGACGCCGGTATAGGAGGGAGCGTTGGACGGCGCCTTGGCCTGGGCGCCGGTGATGACGTTGAACTTGGAAACGCCGTGATACTTGTCGGCCGAGTTTTCGGCCGGCGCATAGCCCTTGCCCTTGCGTGTCACCACATGGACCAGGATGGGCCCGGTCTCGGCGTCGCGCACATTCTCGAGCACCGGCAACAGGTCCTCCAGGTTGTGCCCGTCCAGCGGGCCGACATAGTAAAAGCCCAGTTCCTCGAACAGCGTGCCGCCGGTGAAGAAGGAGCGGGCGAATTCCTCGGTCTTGCGTACCGGCTCGTGCAGGAAGGGAGGCAGGCGGGACACCAGCGTCTTGGCCGCCTCGCGCGTGCCGCGATAGACCGGCCCGGAGACCAGCCGCGCCAGATAGCTGCGCAGCGCCCCGGTGGGCGGAGCGATGGACATGTCGTTGTCGTTGAGGATGACGATGAGGCGCGCATCCATGGCGCCGGCATTGTTCATGGCTTCATAGGCCATGCCGGCCGACATGGCCCCGTCCCCGATCACCGCCACCACGTTGCGCGGCTGGTTCTGCAGGGTGCTGGCCACCGCCATGCCCAGACCGGCCGAAATGGAGGTGGACGAATGCCCCGCCCCGAAGGGGTCGTATTGGCTTTCGGCGCGGCGAGTGAAGCCGGACAGGCCGTCCTTCTGCCGCAGGGTGCGGATGCGGTCGCGGCGGCCGGTGAGAATCTTGTGCGGATAGGCCTGGTGGCCGACATCCCAGATGATGCGGTCATGGGGAGTGTCGAACACGGCATGCAGCGCCACGGTCAGCTCCACCACGCCCAGCCCCGCGCCCAGATGCCCGCCGGTCACCGACACGGCATCGATCATCTCGGCGCGCAATTCATCGGCCAGCGCTTGCAGGTTCTCGCGCGGCATGGCGCGCAGGTCGGCGGGGCTGGCAATGGTGTCGAGCAATGGTGTGGCGGGCTTGTCGGCCAAGCTGGCTATCCTTTGCCAAGAAGGCTTTGCGTCGGGAGCGCGACAAAACGAGAAGGGCTCTGGTTTCGTTCCTTAAGCCTCGAACCGGTGCAATGCAACCAGCATGCGCCCCTGCGGCAAATCGAGGCCGCAGGTTTACGGATCGGCACCAGGCGCGGTCATTTGGCGGAGAGCGCCACCGGTTGGATGGCGGCGAATTTCGCATGCGGCAGGCCGGTGGGAAAATCGCCCACGCCCATCACCGGCACGTAGCGGCCCATCTCGGCGGTGGGGTCGAAATCGGCCTCGTCATGATCCCAGATGGTGGCGAAATGCTCCGAGGTCATCGCCACCGGCGTGGTGAAGATATCGGCCACATGCTCGAAGTCGGGCGCGATCAGGTCAGGTCTGCGCATGGGGTCGTCGGCCGGACGGCGGGCGATATGGGCGGCCAGCGCTGCCGCCACGGTTTCATTTTGTCGGGTGGCGCTGAACGTGCTGTCGAAAAGCGTGCTGAGACCCCGGTTGGCCGGTTGGGCCGGCAGCGCGGCGCTACGCAGGCCCACGGCGCCGGTGACGCCATTGAACCCCGGCACGCCCGGCAGGCGCAATGCCGGCGCGGCAGATGCCGGATCGGCATTTCCCGGACGCAATTGCGGTGAGGGCGGCAGGTAGGCGGCGACCGTTTCCGTCTCCGCAGGTGCTGACATGATGAGGCGGGGTTGGGGCGTGGGCGCGGTCAGGGCGGCCAGCGCCGTCACCGCATCGCCGCTGGGCAGGGCGGCGGATGTTGCCGCCTGCAAGGCAGCTGATTTGATGGCGGGCACTGGCGCCAGCACTGGCGTCACCATCTCATCGGGGCCGAGCGGTGCGCTGCCGACGCTGGAAAACGGAATAGCGACAGGGCCGGCGGCCTGAACCACGGGCGTAGCGGTGATGCCGCCCAGATTGGCAGGCCTTGTGGCGGGCATCGGCGCCATGCGGGGCGTGGCGGCTTGCGGCGTGGCGGTGGCAATCTCCACCGGGGCCGGAGTAGCCGGGCTTGCGGCCGGCTGGCCGGACGTGGATTTGTCGTTATTGCCGAAGAACAGGTCCATCAGCGTGCGGCCGCTGCCGCCGCTGTCGGCGACCTGGGTGCCCGAGCGGCCGGTGCCGCAGGGATAGGCATGGCATTTCTTCCATTCGGCCAAGGCGAGCTGATAGCCCTCCTGCGATAGCGGCTTGCCATCGGGCGGCAGATGCATGGTGCGCCCGTCGGGAAAGATGTCCTGCAACTGCGCCCGCGTCATGCGCGGCCAGGCGCGCACCGAGCCGACATCGAGGTGTACGAAGGGGCTGCCCGAAGTCGGATAATAGCCCACTCCGCCCACCTGCTTGCGCATGGCGGCGGCGCGCAACTTGGTCAGCGGCACACCGGGAATGAAGAAGTCCATGGCGGTGCCGCGCATATGCTGGCTGTTCTCGGCCACGCCCGAGGAGGTTTCGCGCAGCATGGCGTTGGTGGCGGGCGAGCGGTAGGCCGACACCACGTTGACCGGCTGGGTCGCGCCCACTTCCTGGTAGACTTCCCAGACCAGGTCAAAGAGGCGCGGATCCATCTTGGCCGGCTCGTTGCGGCGCCAGTCGCGCAGGAACTGGTTTAGCTCACTCAGGCCCGACTGCACATATTGCCCATTGCGCTTGAAGACGATGCGGGCCGTCTCCTTGGTGTGGGTGTAATAGAGATAGAGCGCGCGCTCGCTGGCCGCGGCCGCCGGCAGCACGGCCAGCGGCAAAAGGACGGTGATGCTCACAAGGGCAGCCAGAAACAGCCGCACAATATGGTGTCGTCTCAAAAGGAAGTCCCCGTCACGCCAAACACTGTCCGGTTCTTGCCAGTCATCGCAGCAGGTTAGCGCAAAACATCATCGAATTGATTAACGCTAACGAAAACCCAACCGGCCGGTGCCGTTCCCTTCACGCTCCCGTTATTAAAGCCAAAACCGGGCGCAACCAAGGCGAAATTGTAAATGCGGCGTTAAGAGCGGCTCAGGGAGAGAGCTCATTGGCCGCCGGTTCTGCCTCGGCGATGATCTGCGGGGCGATGGCGGGACGGTCCAGGCCCATGGCGGCGATCTGGTTGGCATTGTGTCCGTAAACGTCGCCGAAGGAGCGCAATTGGCCTGCCTCGTCGGCCCAGAGGGTGAAATAGGCCAGATGCACCGGAATCTGCGTCTGCGGGTTCACCCAGCGTTCGGAGGGTCCGAACATGGCCTCGAGCGAGGCGCGCGAGATATTGGGCTCGTTGGCCATCAGCGCATCGGCGAACTCCATGGGGTTCTGCACGCGTACGCAGCCATGGCTGTAGGCGCGGAAGGCACGCGAGAACAGCGATTTGGACGGGGTGTCGTGCAGATAGACGTCGTGCTTGTTGGGAAAGAGGAACTTGATCTGTCCCAGCGCATTGCCGGCGCCGGGGCGCTGGCGCACGCGGAAGGGGAAACTACTGGCGCTCACCTGTGTCCAGTCGACCTGCCAGGGGCTCACCGGATTGCCGTTATAGAGCAGATCCATGTTCTGCTTGTCGATATAGCCCGGATTGCGCATCACGGCCGGCGCGATCTCACCCTTGATGATCGAGCTGGGCACGTTCCAATAGGGATTGACCACGATATGGCGGATATTGTCCGAGAACACCGGCGTCTGGTTCTTGGGCGTGCCGACCACGACGCGGGTGGTGTAGGCTTCGGCGCCGTTCCGGTTGATGGTGAGGCGGAATTCGGGAATGTTGACCAGAACGTTGAACGCGCCCAGATCGCGCGGCATCCAGCGCCAGCGCTCCATATTGGCGATGATGTCGGCACGGGTCACCGGCGCGCCGCCATTGAGCGCGGCCAGCGTCGCCGGCCCCATGACCCCGTCGACATCCAGGCTTTCGGCGCTCTGGAAGCCCTTCACCGCCACCACCAGCGCCTCGTCATAGACGAGCCCGTCCGTGGCGGGAATGCCCAGCCGGAGGCGCAGCGCGGGAACGCGCGGGTCGCTCATGCCGGGGCGCAGCGTCGGGCCGGCATCGATGGAAACCGGCTTGTCCGCCCCTTGCTCGCCGAAATGGGCCAGCGCCGTCCTGAGCGCGAGAAATTGCGGATGGGTGGGATTGAGCGCATCCAGCACGGCCGCCGGATCATCGCTGCCGGCCAGCTCGATCAGCAGCGCCGCGCTGTCCAGCGACTTGGGCGCGATGTCGAGCATCGGGCTGATCGAGCGGGGATCGACGCGCCCGGTATAAAGATGGGTGGCATAGCGCAGCGTTGCCGCCGAAAAGGCGGTCTCCAGCCCCGCCATGCGCAGGGAATCGCCCCTGGCCGCCGCCGGGTCGAGATCGGGCGTCAGATAGTCCTGTGGGCGCAAGCCTTCGCTCTCGGCCGCTCGAAACAGCGCCATGATCTTTTCGGCCACCGGCGAGAAGCTCACCGTGCCGTCGGGCGCCTGGGTGAGCCAGATGGGCTCGAAATGGCGGTTGCCATAGAAGAAATACAGCCTTTGCGCCTCCTGATAGGCGGCGCTGTCCTTGGTGGCGGCGTAATAGCTAGCCGAAAGGCCGCTCTTGATGGTCTGGGCCAGCGGCGTCTGCGGCGGCGCAATTATCACCGGTCCGGCAGCGAGCCCCGCCACGTCCTGCTGGGCCAGGGCTGGCAGGGGGGCGCTGCCCGCAGCGGCCAGAACGGCGATCACCCCGACAAACAACCTGTTCATTCACTCTCCATGCACGGCAATGCCGAACCGCACGATCCCCCCGTCCCGGATGGACTCGGCACGTCCCTCCGCAGGAGAAATCATTACTACGCATTCCTTAACAGGAACGATAAGTCGCGATTTCGTGAGGGGATTTGCCACCTGTCTTGTTGCCCAGATGTCACGGAAATGTTGGCGAAAGGTCACCTTAATGAGAGGGAACCGTCAACAGCCCGGCCTAGATGTCGCCCCGCCCAAAGGCAATTCCATCGGGAGACAGGCCCAAATGACACGCATCCGGCTGCGCACCGCAGCAACCACCATCGCAGCGCTTGCGCTGGTCACGGCCCCGGCCGTGGCCCAGACCAAATTCGAATTCTGGTACGGTCTCTCCGGCGACCTCAGCGAGCGCATCCAGGACATGTGCAAGACGTTCAACCAGTCCTAGAGCGACTTTGAGATCGTCTGCGTCAGCCAGGACAATTACGACAACAACCTCCAGAACACGATTGCCGCCTATCGCGCCAACAAGCAGCCGACCGTAACGCAGATCTTCGACGCCGGAACGCTCGACCTGATGCTGAGCCAGGCCTATCTGCCGGTGCGCGAGCTCATGCAGGCCAATGGCTACGATATCGACTGGAACGATTACGTCTCCGGCGTCGCGTCCTATTATTCCACCTCGGGGGGCGAACTGCTCTCCATGCCGTTCAATTCTTCAAGCGCGGTGATCTACTACAATCTCGACGCTCTGGCCAAGATCGGCTTCGACGGCGTTCCCCAGACCTGGGAGCAGGTGGAAGACGCTGCCCGCCGCATGAAGTCGGCCGGCTATGACTGCCCCATCGCCTTCGATCCGGCCGGCGCCTGGCAGTGGTTCGAGCAATTCTCCGCCATCCACAACCAGCCCATCG
>NZ_JAUCDN010000088.1:0-11334 GCF_034675085.1 Devosia sp. | reverse complement strand
ACCGTCTGCGGCGAGCCGACGATCCACAGGCTCGACTGATGCTCGATCACCGCTTCCTGCTGGGCAGTGAGCACGCGGGCATGGGCGTCTTCCGGGCTCATCAGGTGGCGCGCCTCGCCGGTGGTGAACAGCGCCCAGCTCACCGCCTGCGAGCGGGCGAGATAATGGGCTTCCTCGTCGCTGGGGGCGCAGACCACCGACAGGCAGAGCAGGGTCTGCGGGCGCGGAAATATGTCATTGGGCTGGAAGGCCTGCCGATAGGCCGCGAAGGCCGGCGCGGCGGGGGTGTGGCTGAAATGGGCGGCAAAGGCATAGCCGAACCCCAATTGCCCGGCGGCCTGGGCGCTGGCGCCCGACGAGCCGAGCAGCCATTTGGGCGGCAGGCCGATGCCGCCCGGCGAGACCGGCAGGCGCGAAAACGGATGATCGGGCGGAAAGCCCTCTTCGTCAAAGGCCATGAGCTCGGCCAGATAGGCGGAAAATTCCTCGCCCCCGCCGCTGCGCAGCGCCCGCATGGCATAGCCGTCCCCGCCCGGCGCCCGCCCCAGCCCCAGATCGATCCGCCCCGGATAGAGCGCTTCGAGCGTGCGATAGGCTTCGACGATCCGCAGGGGCGCGTGGTTGAGCAGCATCACCCCGCCCGCCCCGATGCGCAGGTTTTTGGTCGCGGCGGCGGCGCTGGCGATGAGGATTTCGGGCACCGAGGAGGCGATGGAAGCCATGCCGTGATGCTCGGCATACCAGAGCCGGGTATAGCCCAGGCGTTCGGCCGTTTCGGCCAGCCTGACGGTTTCGGCCAGCGCCTCCTGCGTGCTGGTGCCGTCGGCGATGGGGGCGAGATCCTGCAAGGACAGGGCGAAGGGAGAAGGCATGGGCTGGTCCGGTGTGGTTCGCCCCTCTAATATCGGCAAATGCCGATGAAGGCCAGCCTTACGCCGCCTCGCCTGCCGCCTTGCCCGAGGCCCAGGCCCATTGGAAATTATAGCCGCCTAGCCAGCCGGTGACGTCGACCACCTCGCCGACGAAATAGAGGCCGGGCACGTCCCGCGCCGCCATGGTCCTGGCGTCGAGGTCGCGCGTATCCACCCCGCCCAGCGTCACCTCGGCGGTGCGGTAGCCTTCCGAGCCCACCGGCTTCTGCGTCCAGGCCGACAGATGGGCGGCGACCTGGTTCAGCTTTTTGTCGGAAAAATCCCCGATCATGCCGGGTAGGCTCAGCTCCTCGGCCAGCAGCTGCGCCAGCTTTTTGGGCAGCAGATTGCCCAAAACGGTCTGGAGCTGGGATTTCGGCGTCTCCCGGCGCGCCGCCTGCAACAGGGCGGGCACATCCTTGCCCGGCAGCAGGTCGATGGCGATGGCGTCGCCCTCGCGCCAATAGGAGGAAATCTGCAAAATCGCCGGGCCGGACAGCCCGCGATGGGTGAAGAGCAGCGCTTCCTCGAATTTCGTCTTTCCGTGCCCCACCCGCGCCGGCACGGCGATGCCGGAAAGGGGTTTGAGTTTTTCCAGCGCCCCGGTCTCGAAGGTCAGCGGCACCAGCGCCGGACGGGTATCGGTGAGGCGCAGCCCGAACTGGGCGGCGAGCTGATAGCCCAGCCCGCTGGCCCCCATCTTGGGAATGGATTTGCCGCCGGTGGCGACGATCAGGCTCTCCGCCGTGACCAGCCCGCTCGAAAGGGTCACGGCAAAGCCGGTCTCGGCCTTGCTCACATCCCCGATCGTGGTGTCCAGCGCCAGGCTGACCCCGGCGCGGCGCATTTCGCCCAAAAGCATGGTGTTGATCTGCGTCGCCGGCCCGTCGCAGAACAATTGCCCCAGCGTCTTTTCGTGGAAGGCGATGCCGTGCCGGCGCACCAGGGCGATGAACATCTCCGGGGTAAACCGGCTCAGCGCCGACAGCGCGAAGCGCGGATTGGCCGACAAGAACCGTTCGCGCCCCAATGCGGTGGTGGCGTTGATATTGGTGAAATTGCAGCGCCCGCCGCCCGAAATGCGGATTTTCTCGCCCACATGGCTGGCGTGGTCGACCAGAAGCACCCGCCGCCCGCGCTCCCCGGCGGCGATGGCGGCCATCATGCCGGCGGCGCCCGCCCCCAGGATCACGACGTCATAATGGCTCATTCTTGCTCTCCGGCTGGCTCCCTGGCCTCTTAGCGCAGCGCGGGCGGGCTGCCAATGCGGCTTGCCCGGCCGCTTCACCCCGCCTTAACGGGCGCGGGTGTTGACTTTTCTCCCTCGCCTCCGCCTTATGGCGCGGCAATTTTGAGTGGGCGCGTATCTATATGGGCAGGAAGCACAAGGTGATGCTGGCGGGCGCGATGGCGCTGGGTCTGGCCGGGCCGGCCATGGCGCAGAGCCTTTACGCGCCCGAGCCCATGGCCAATATCGTCGACGAATTGCGCATCGGCCTGCACGCCCATGACGTGCACCATGCCGCTCTGCCTTTCCTCGTACAGGAATGGAAGCTCGACCGCATCGAGGATGTCAGCTTCGACGTGCTGTTCCATTCGCCCGATCTCGATGTTTTCCGCTGGATCGGCGCGCCGCGCCCCGAAGTGGGCGTCACGCTGAACCTGGCCGGGGGCGACAGCCTCGCCCATGCCGGCCTCACCTGGCAGTTACCGATCTTCGAGACGCCCTTTTATCTCGAAGGCACCTTCGGCGCCGCCGTCCATAATGGCGTTCTGGAGGGGGCCGCCGGCACGCGCAAGAATTTCGGCTGCCCGATCAATTTCTACGAGCGCTTCGGGGTCGGGGCCCGGCTGGGCGAGAATGCCACCGCCACCCTCACCTATGAGCACAGCTCCAATAATGGCTGGTGCGCGGCCAATGACGGGCTGTCCAATTTCGGCCTGCGCGTGGGCTGGAAGTTCTGATTTTTCCGCCCGGCCACAAGGCGCATTGACTCTTTCCTATATCAGAGTATGAGAAGTCCTGCTTTTAACCGCAGCAGGCCTGTCATGCGCCGCCTTTTCGACACGACAAAGCCGTTTGCCCACCGCCTCGCCGGCGGTGCCGCTGCCCTTATGGGCACAAAAACCACCAAAACCGCCTGACGCTTTTCCCCGGGTCCGTCTCCCGGCGGGGAGAGGCGCCAAACCGGATTGGCCGTGGCCCTGGGGTCGCGCGGGAGCGAAAACAGGCTGGAACTGGAGTTCATCAAATGGGTTATCGCGTCGCTGTCGTCGGGGCCACGGGCAATGTGGGCCGGGAAGTGCTCAATATTCTGGCGGAGCGCAAGTTTCCCGCCGACGAGGTGGTGGCGCTGGCCTCGTCGCGCTCCATCGGCAAGGAATTGTCCTATGGCGACAAGGTGCTGAAGGCCAAGGACCTGCAGCACTTCGATTTCTCCACCGTCGATTTCGCCATCATGTCGGCCGGCGGCTCCATCTCCAAGGAATGGGCGTCCCGGATCGCGGCGGCCGGCGCCATCGTCATCGATAATTCCAGCTATTGGCGCTATCACGCCGATGTGCCGCTGGTGGTGCCCGAGGTCAATGGCGCCATTCTGGAGCGCTGGCTGGCCGATCCCAAGCGCTCCAACATCATCGCCAATCCCAATTGCTCCACCGCCCAGCTGGTGGTGGCGCTCAAGCCCCTGCATGACGCGGCCACCATCAAGCGCGCCGTGGTTTCGACCTATCAGTCGGTGTCCGGCGCCGGCAAGGAAGGGGTGGACGAGCTGTGGAACCAGACCAAGGGCATTTTCGTCAACGATTCCCCCAGCCCGCAGAAGTTCACCAAGCAGATCGCCTTCAACGTCATTCCCCATATCGATGTGTTCATGGAGGATGGCTACACCAAGGAAGAGTGGAAGGTGCTGGCCGAGACCAAGAAGATCCTCGACCCCAAGATCAAGGTGACCTGCACCGCCGTGCGCGTGCCGGTCTTTGTCGGCCATTCCGAGGCGGTCAATCTCGAATTCGAAAAGCCCATCACCGCCGATGAGGCGCGCGAGGTGCTGCGCGAGGCGCCGGGCATTTCGGTCATCGACAAGCGCGAGGCGGGCGGCTACGCCACCCCGGTGGAATCGGTGGGCGAATACGACACCTATGTGTCCCGCATCCGCGAGGACAATACGGTCGAGAACGGCCTGGCCCTGTGGGTGGTGTCGGACAATCTGCGCAAGGGCGCGGCGCTCAACACCATCCAGATCGCCGAGGAGCTGATCGCGCGCGGCCTCAAGCCCCGCGCGGCGTGAGCCTCGTCCCGGGATGCTTCGAGCCATCCCGTCAGGGCAAATCGCCCCAGTGGGGCGATTTGAGGCGAGAAGGCCATGAGAGCTATGCTCGAATGGCTGGATCAAGGGTGGGGGGCGTTTAGCCCGAATATTGTGGCTCTCGACACCCCCTCCTAACCTCCCCCGTCAAGGGGGAGGTACCGCCCGACGGGTGCGGCGCGATTGTGCCACAACCCATATGCGATAGCCTTCCCCCCATCAAGGGGGAGGTGCCGGCCGGTGGGCGGGGTCAAATAGGCTCCCATTCCCGGCTTCCTATTCCCCCATAATTTCAGGCTTTCCATGCCCCTTCGCCATGTCCTGCTTGCCCTTGTCGTGGTGGCCGTGTGGGGCCTCAATTTCGTTTTCATAAAACTCAGCGTCGAGGCGCTGCCGCCGCTCCTCGTGGCGGGGCTGCGCTTCTTGCTGGCGGCGGTGCCGGCGGTGTTCTTCATCCGCCCGCCCAGGGCCAGTTTCTGGCTGGTGGTGGCCTATGGGCTGAGCCTGGGCGTGGCGCTCTACAGCCTGCTCAACCTGGCCATCGCCTGGGGCATGCCGGCGGGGCTGAGCTCGCTGGTGCTGCAAACCCAGGCCTTCTTCACCATGGCGCTGGCCTTCCTCATGCTGGGCGAGCGGCCCGGCCGCTTCCAGATCATGGGCGCCGCCATCGCCTTTGCCGGCATCGGCGTCATCGCCCTCGAGCGGCTGGGGCAGACGGCGCTGCTGCCGCTGGGCATGACGCTGCTGGCGGCGGCGAGCTGGGGGCTGGCCAATGTGCTGACCCGCAAGGCAGGAAAGGTCGACGCCCTTTCCTTCACCGTCTGGGGGGCGCTGGCCGCGCCGCTGCCGCTGCTGGCGCTCTCGTTCTGGCTGGAAGGGGGCGATGTGGTGATGGCGGCCTTGCGCAATTTCGGCTGGGCCGAGCTTGGCCTCATCGCCTTCCAGGCCTGGCCGGCCACTTTGGTGGCGGGCGGCATCTGGAGCTGGCTTTTGCTTCGCCACCCGGCTTCGGTCGTCGCCCCCTTCACCCTGCTGGTGCCGGTCACCGGGCTGTTGTCCGGCTTCCTGCTGCTGGGCGAGCGGGTGAGCCCGGTCGAAATCCTGGGCACGCTTCTGGTCATTGCCGGGCTGGTGGTCACCGTGCTGCGCCGGCCCAGGCTGGTGGCGCCAGCCGCCTGAAACGAAAAAGCCATCCCGGGAGGCTCGGGATGGCTCGCTGGAAAAGCGGAATTTTCCAGAAAAGGGCCGGCTTAGCTCGCCGGAGCGGCCGAGGCGGTCAGGCCGGTATATTCCTCCAGCGACAGCTCGCCATTGCCGTCGACATCGGCGGCGTTGAAGGCGTCCTGGGTCAGGTCGGGCCAGGCGACGACCGCTTCTGCAAACGAGACCGAGCCATTGGCATCGGTATCGACCGAGGCGAAATCGGTGGTGGCCTGGGCGAAGGCGGCGCCCGACAGGCCGAGCACGACAAGGGAAGAAAGCAAAATCGTCTTCATGGGAGTTCAGCTCCAACAGTGAGGGAGAAAAGCGGCGCCGGGTCAGCCCGCCGCCGACGCGCCGCTCTCCTGCGGCCCGTGAGACCTACAGTGTCGGGGCAATGTGTCCCGCGCTGGCCGGCTTTCGGGCGAGGCTGGTTCCATGTCGGGGCAATTTTGCGACGGCCCCGGCCCCCGATATCCGGGGCTTTGCCAGCAAGGCACAAGAAAACCCGGCCGCATTTGCAGTCGGGTCGGGGCTTTACTGATCACGATTGCGGCATCGGAAGTACAAAATTCCGGCCCTGGGGCGCTGGACTGGCCGTTTCCTACAATTGGGGGCGGATGAAGTCGCCGTGGGAGTTCATCACCCACAATTCGCCGGTGGAAATATCGAACCAGGCGCCGTGGACGGCGAGCTTGCCGGCTTTTTCCAGCTCGGCCACATAGGGGAAGGTGCGCAGATTGCGGATGGAGTTGCGGATGGAGATGCGCTCCAGCGCCGTCTGCCGCTCGCCGGGGGTGAGCAGGCTGTTGCGCCCGAGCTGGTCGGGCAGCTCGCCCAGCATATGCATCCACTTGCCGATGAAGTCGCCCGAATCGAGCGGGGTGTGGCTGGGGTCCAGCGCCGCCTTGATGCCGCCGCAGCGGCCATGGCCCATGATGACGATATTCTCGATATTGAGCGCCTTGACGGCGAATTCGATGCCGGCCGAGGTGCCGTGCTGGCCGCCATCGGGCTGATAGGTGGGCACCAGATTGGCGACGTTGCGCAAGACGAAGAGCTCGCCCGGCCCGGCGTCGAAGATCATCTCGGGCGCCGCGCGGCTGTCGCAGCAGGCGATGATCATGGTGGTGGGGTGCTGGCCCGCGTCGGCAAGGTCGCGGATCCGGTCTTTTTCACGCGTATAGCGCCCCGCCATGAAGTTGGCGTGGCCTTTGAGCAGATGATCTGGAAACTGGTGCATGATTTTTCGAATAGCGCTAAGACGGGGCGAGATCAACACCGGCGTTTTGTCATGCTCATCTACCGCTTCCTCACCGGCGAGGACGATTCCAGCTTCTGCCACAAGGTGACCCGGGCGCTCAGCGAAGGCTGGCAACTCCACGGCTCGCCCAGCTATGCCTATGATGCGGTGAGCAAGAAGATGCGTTGCGGCCAGGCCGTCACCCGCATCGCGCCGGACCAGCCCTACGATCCCGAGCGCAAGCTGGTGGATTACTGAGCGCTGGCGGCTTGCTGGAAGGACGTCCCGAAAGAACGCCCCGAAAAGGCGTCCCGAAGAATCTTCGCGAAGAACCCTCCCCCTGCCGCCGATGCGTATCGCGCACAGCCTGTGCGCATTGCGAACAAAGTGCGCAATGCGCCAAAAGTCGAAGCGCCATGCTTTGATTTTGTAATCTTTGGGCGCTAGAAGTCTCGAACCATTCCAAACTGTGGCGGGTTCTCCCGCCGGCCAGCGAGGCGTCATGACGGTCCGATCCCGACCTATATCACCGCATCTGCAAATCTACCGCTGGACCGTCACCATGACGATGTCCATCCTCCACCGCGCCACCGGGCTGGCCAATTATGCCGGCATGACGCTGTTCGTCATCTGGCTGGTGGCCGCCGCCAGCGGGCAGGAGGCGCTCAATGTGGTCAATGCCGTCTATGGCAGCTGGTTCGGCCAATTGGTGCTGTTCGGCTTCACCTGGAGCCTGGTCCATCACATGCTGGGGGGCCTCCGGCATTTCGTCTGGGATTTCGCGGTGATGATGGAGCCGGGCCAGCGCGAGCGCATGGCCTGGGCCACCATTATCGGCTCGGTGATCCTCACCCTGCTCATCTGGACTTTCTTCGTGTGGATGGCCTGACATGCGCGAAACCGTGATCACCCAGCAGACCATCGCCGATCCCAAGTCGCGCTATGGCGATTCCCGCGCCTCGACGCGCCACTTCATCACCCAGCGGCTGAGCGGGGCGATCAATATCGCCTTCCTGCTGCTGCTGCTCTTTCTGGTCGTGCGGCTGGCCGGGCAGGACCGGCCCGACATGGTGGCCGTCATCGGCAATTTCTGGATCGGGCTGCCGCTGGCAGTGCTGATCGGGGTGGTCGCCATCCATATGCGCAACGGCATGCGCGATACGCTGGAGGATTATGTCCACGGCGCGACCTATCGCCTCGCCATGCTGCTCAATACGCTTTTCTGTCTCGTCCTTGCGCTCGCCGGCATCGGCGCGGTGCTGCGGCTCGTCTTCTGGGGTTGATCGACATGGCCAATTACGAACTGATCGACCACGAATTCGACGTGGTGGTGGTCGGCGCCGGCGGCGCGGGCCTGCGCGCCACGCTGGGCATGGCCGAGCAGGGGTTCAACACCGCCTGCGTCACCAAGGTCTTTCCCACCCGCAGCCACACCGTGGCGGCGCAGGGGGGCATCGCTGCCTCGCTCCAGAACATGGGGCCCGACAGCTGGCAGTGGCATATGTATGACACGGTCAAGGGCTCGGACTGGCTGGGCGACAACGACGCCATGGAATATCTGGCGCGCGAGGCCCCGGCCGCCATCTATGAGCTGGAACATTACGGCGTGCCGTTTTCGCGCACCAATGAGGGCAAGATCTACCAGCGCCCCTTTGGCGGGCACATGACCGAATTCGGCGACGGCCCGCCGGTGCAGCGCACCTGCGCCGCGGCCGACCGCACCGGCCACGCCATCCTGCACACGCTTTACGGCCAGTCGGTCAAGAACAACGCCCAGTTCTATATCGAATATTTCGCGCTCGACCTGATCATGGGCGAGGACGGCGCCTGCCAGGGCGTCATCGCCTGGAAGCTCGATGACGGCACGCTGCATCGCTTCCGCGCCAAGCTGGTGGTGCTGGCCACCGGCGGCTATGGGCGCTCCTATTTCTCGGCCACCTCGGCCCATACCTGCACCGGCGACGGCAACGGCATGGTGGCCCGCGCCGGCCTGCCGCTCCAGGACATGGAATTCGTTCAGTTCCACCCCACCGGCATCTATGGCGCCGGCGTGCTCATCACCGAGGGCGCGCGCGGCGAGGGCGGGTATCTGACCAATTCGGAAGGCGAGCGCTTCATGGAGCGCTATGCGCCCAACGCCAAGGACCTGGCCAGCCGCGACGTCGTTTCGCGCTGCATGACGCTGGAAATCCGCGAGGGCAGGGGCGTGGGCCCGAAGAAGGACCATATCTATCTGCACCTCGATCATCTCGATCCGAAGGTGCTGCATGAGCGCCTGCCCGGCATTACGGAATCGGCAAAGATCTTTGCCGGCGTCGATCTCACCCGCGAGCCGATCCCGGTGCTGCCCACGGTGCACTACAATATGGGCGGCATCCCGGCCAATTATCACGGCGAGGTGCTCAACCCCACGCCGGACGACCCCAACCGCATCGTGCCTGGCCTGATGGCGGTGGGCGAGGCGGCCTGCGCCTCGGTGCATGGCGCCAATCGCCTCGGCTCCAATTCGCTCACCGACCTGGTGGTCTTCGGGCGCGCCGCCGCCCTGCGCGCCGGCAAGGTGCTGGACAAGAATGCGCCGGTGCCGGGCATCAACAAGGCGCAGGACGACAAAATCCTGGCCCGCTTCGACCGGCTGCGCAACGCCAATGGCAGTGAGCCGACCGCGAAGCTGCGCGACGAGATGCAGCACACCATGCAGGCCGACGCCGCCGTGTTCCGCACCTCCGATTCGCTGCAAAAGGGCGTCGCCGCCATGGGCGAGATCTATGGGCGCCTGCCCCAGATCAAGGTCACCGACCGCTCGCTGATCTGGAATACCGATCTGGTGGAAACGCTGGAGTTGGAAAATCTCATGGTCTGCGCCATGACCACGGTGGTTTCGGCCGAGGCGCGCCACGAAAGCCGCGGCGCGCATGCGCATGAGGATTATCCCAGCCGCGACGATCAGAACTGGCGCAAGCACACGCTGAGCCGCATCGATGTGGGGACCGGCGCGGTGGAGCTGTCCTATCGCCCCGTCATCACCGACCCGCTGACGCCTGAAAGCGAAGGCGGGATCGATCTCAAGAAGATCGCGCCCAAGGCGCGCGTCTACTAGGGCAAAGCCATGTGCGAGCAATGCGGCCTGGCCGATGAGCATGAGGACGATATCGAGGCGCTGGTGAAGGCGTTCCTCGCCCGCCGCGAGGCGGCAGCGCGCCGTGCCGGCCAGCCCGGCCCGACGCCCCGTCCCGCCGGGGAGACGGGCTCCGTTTCCACCCCTTGGGAGAAAAGCGCATGATGAGAAAGCCCCTTCTCGCCCTGGCCCTTCTGGCCGCCGCCATGGCCCCGGCGCTGGCCGCTGCGCCCACGGGCGCGCAGAAGCAGGAATTTTACGCGGTCTGCATGGGCATCGCCCAGGATGCGGGCCTGTGCGGCTGCAAGGCCGATGCGGCCATGACGCTGATCGACGAGCGCTTCATGGGCGTGGTCATCGCCTCGATGAAGGGCTCTTCGCCCGCCGCGGGCGATTTCAAGGCCTACAACACTTACGTGGCCAGATCGAACCAGATCTGCAAGCCGAATTATTGAGACGAACGCGCCGGGTTGAGCGGCGCAGAATGAGGACAGAATGGCCGAACTGACGCTCCGCAAGGCCGACCAGCCGCAAAAGGGCAAGATCTGGCCCAAGCCCGAAGGGGCGAGCCGCCTGCGCGAATTCCATATCTATCGCTACGATCCCGACAAGGCCGACAATCCGCGCATCGAGACCTATTTCGTCGATCTGGACGATTGCGGCCCGATGATTCTGGATGCCCTGCTCTATATCAAGAACCGGATCGATCCGACGCTCACCCTGCGCCGCTCCTGCCGCGAGGGCATTTGCGGCTCCTGCTCGATGAACATCAACGGGCTCAACACCCTGGCCTGCACCAAGGGCATGGACGAATCGTCGGGCCCCATCAAGATCTATCCGCTGCCGCATATGCCGGTGGTCAAGGATTTGGTGCCGGACCTGACCACATTCTATGCCCAGCACCGCGCCATCGAGCCCTGGCTCAAGACCACCTCGCCCACCCCCGAGAAGGAATGGCGCCAGTCCATCGAGGACCGCGCCAAGCTCGACGGGCTCTACGAGTGCATCCTGTGCGCCTGCTGCTCCACCTCCTGCCCCTCCTATTGGTGGAATGGCGAGAAATATCTCGGCCCCGCCGCGCTGCTCCAGGCCTATCGCTGGCTCATCGACAGCCGCGACGAGACCACCGATGAGCGGCTCGACAATCTTGAAGACCCCTTCAAGCTCTATCGCTGCCACACCATCATGAACTGCGCCAAGGTCTGCCCCAAGGGCCTCAACCCTGCCAAGGCCATCGCCCAGATCAAGAAGATGATGGTCGAGCGCCGCGTGGCCTGAGGCGTCGTCTCCTTCACCCCGCCCCCCTTCCGCAAGGGCAGGCGGGCCAGGGCATCTCTCGCCCACCCTTGCCCCAGCGGCGCGAAGGGTGCGCTCGAATGGCACGCTTCCGCCCACCCCCTGTCGCCCCGGCTCAGAGCCGGGGCCCATCCTGATATTGTGCCGGCAATCCCATCTCAGGATGGATCCCGGCTCAAGGCCGGGATGACATTGGGCGGATGGGAATGGAACGTAGCGCTTTCCCCGCTCACCAGCCGCGCCCTGCTCCCGCAAGAA
>NZ_JAUCDN010000087.1:0-11390 GCF_034675085.1 Devosia sp. | reverse complement strand
ACCACACGCCGAACAGCAGCACGAAGAACGGATAGGTGAACAGCACCAGCCGCTCATACTGGACGGAGATGAAATTGAGCCCGGAAAAATCGAGATAGCTCGAAATGTAATAGCCCAATATGCCGATGGCCATGCTGGCCAGCACCGGGCCGGGGCGCAATTTGGCGCGCTTCTTGTCCTCGCGCAGCAGAATCGTTGTCATAATGACCAGATAGACCGGCAGGGCCACCAGCATGCGCAGGCTGAGCAGCATCTCGCTGGACACGCCATGGCCATAGGCGAGCTTGATGAAGATGCCCTTGGTCGAAAACAATATGGTGCCGCCAATGGCCAGGCCGTAGCCCACAAGGTCGCCGCCGGCCGGTCGGGTCTGGGTCATGATTGTCCAGCACTGGGAACTCGATGACCTTGTTAGAGGCGTGAAAAAACGCGCACAAGTGCGATTGATACGTTAACCGTCCAGTGCGTCGCGTGGTTCTCGGGGGTAACAGTCCGTTAGCGCTAACCGCGTGGATGCGCCTTGCGATAGCTTTCGAGCAGGTGCTCGCTGTCCACCGCCGTATAGATTTGCGTGGTGGAGAGGCTGGCGTGGCCCAGAAGCTCCTGGATGGCGCGCAGATCGCCGCCTTTTCCCAATAAATGCGTTGCAAAAGAATGCCTTAGCGCATGTGGGGTCGCCGAGGGCGGCAGGCCGAGCGCCCCGCGCAATTGCTCGACCCGCAACTGGATCAGCCTCGGGGCCAGCACGCCCCCCCGCACGCCCCGGAACAGCGGCTCTTCCGGCCAGGGCTTGAACGGGCAAAGCGCCACATAATGGTCGATGGCCCGGCGCACCGGCTCGATCAGCGGCACGAGGCGGGTCTTGCCGCCCTTGCCGGTGACGCGCAGGGTCTCGGCCTCCAGGTCCGAGCCGGTCAGCGCCAGCGCCTCCGAAATGCGCAGCCCGGCGCCGTAGCAGAGCGAGAGCACCGCCATGTCGCGGGCGGCGACCCAGGGGCGCTCTTCCATTTCGCCCGTGGTTTCAATGGTTTGCCGGGCCTCATCTATGGTCAGGGCCTTGGGCAGGGATTTGGGCAGGCGCGGGGTGCGGATGACGTTGAGCGCCTCGGTTTGCGCCATGCCGCCGCGCTCGAGAAAGCTGAAAAAGCTCTTGAGCGATGAAAGCGCCCGCGCCAGCGAGCGCGAGCCCAGGCTCTCCTCGCGGCGCTGCGCCATGAAGGCACGGATATCGGCGGGGCGCAGATCTTCCAATGTTTTCAAGGAGACGGGCCCACCGGTATGGCCGGCCAGAAAACCCAGGAACTGGTCGAGGTCTCGGCCATAGGCCTCCAGCGTCCGGGGCGCCAGCCGGCGCACCGCGCCCAGCTCGCGCTGCCAGGCGGCAAGCTGGGTGCGCAGCCCATCATCAGTGGCAAAGGCGGAATCGACCATGAACGCAGTCTCAACCAGCATGGTGAACCTATCCTTAACCCCGATCGCGGACGCTGGCTCCATGTATCGGAGCCTCGCCATGCCCAATCCCCGCGCCCATCGCTATATTCTGGCCCTTCTGCTTGCCGGGGCGGCATCCTCGGCACTGGCGGCCGATTATTGGGGCGAGCCGCCGTCCCCCTGGCCGGCGCCGCAATCGCGCCAATATGCCCATGAGGATGAGGCGATGCGCGTCCGCGTCGAGGCGGGCATGCTGTTCCTGCGCGGGGACGAATATGTATTCGATGGCGATTCGACGCTGAGCCAGCTGATCTGGGAGAGCAAGCTGCCGGTCCTGCGCGGCAGCATCGATGTGCGCGTGGGCGGTGGCTTTTCCGTGCGGGCGGAGGGGAGCCTTGCCGGCCTGGGCACCTCCTCGATGGAGGATTACGACTGGTTCGTGCCCACCGGCAATTTCGATGCCTGGACGCATCGCTCGCAGCATTCCGACACGAGTGTCGATCATTTCTACACCGGCGCCTTCTCGCTCGGCTACGAGCTGGTGCGCGAGCCCGACGCGGTGGTGCGCGCGCATGCCGGGCTCAAATATACCGATGTGCAATGGTCGGCCTATGGCGGCTCCTATATCTACAGCGTGAATGGCTTCCGCGACACGGTCGGCAATTTTGCCGATGGTACGCCGGCCACTACCTACCGCCAGCAATTGCCCGAGATCTTCCTGGGCGTGGATGGCGAGCAGCGCTATGGCAAGCTCCGGGTCGGCGGGCTGCTGCGTGGCGGCATCACCGTTTTCGGCCAGTCACGCGACAATCACTGGATGCGCAATCTGCTGGTCGAGGACAGCTTCCGCGTCACGCCCACTTTCACCGCCGGGCTCGACATGGGCTATGCGCTGGGCCGCAATGCCGAGCTTTTCGTGGCCGCCCGCTACGACCAGGCCTTCCAGATGCGTGGCAAGGCCGTATATTCCAACACCAATACCGGCGCGGTTACCATCGCCCAGGACGATATTGCCGGGGCGGCCCTGCGCGGCATCGAGGTGACCGGGGGGCTGATGGGCCGTTTCTGAGCCCCGATGTGGCCGGTCTGCACCAGTCGGCCTGCCTTTGCTGCCATGGGCGGACACGCCGGCGTGAGCGGCCTTTCGTCCCTGGTGCCGGTAGGCTAGGGGAAAAGCATGAAGCGTCTTTTCCATATCCTCCTTCTCGCTTTGGCCCTGGGGGGCCTCATTGCGCCCGGCCTCAGGGCCGAGGAGCGGTCGGGGCATTGTGCGCGCGCGCTGTGGGCGCAGGGTCAGGCGGTGGTCGGCATACCGGCGCCGGTCAAGGTTTCCGGCCTTGCCGCGCCGCTCAAGCTGGTGGCCTGCCCCGATCAGGTCATCATGGCCGAGGCGGATAGCCTCGGGGATGGGCCGCGCCCGCCCGTGCCGCCGGCAGAGGTGGTGCAGGCACCCGGCACGATTTTTCTCGAGGCCGAGCAGCCGCCTCCAAAGGTGAGCTAGCCCCGCTTCTTCTCACCCGTTTTCGGTTTTCTCCCGGCCGTCCGGCCGATATCGAAAGTTTCGACATGACCCTGACCCTTCTTGGCCGCCGCCAGTTCATGGCAGGCGCCGCCAGCCTTTCCGCCCTGGCCCTGGCCGGCTGCGCCACCACGGCGCCCCGCGCGGTCGTCCCCACCGGCCCGGTGCGCCACGCCGTGCCGGCCGATGTGCAGATGATGTATGGCCCCCTTTATGACGAGCCCTATCCGCTGCGCGCCGCCGACATGTCGCTGGTCGATCCGATCTATTGGCGCCAGCAGGTGATCGATCCCACCGGCGAAAAGCCCGGCACGGTGGTGGTCGATACCCCCAACCGCTTCCTCTATCACGTGCATGATGATGGCCTTGCCACCCGCTATGGCGTCGGCATCGGGCGCGACGGCTATGCCTGGTCGGGCCGCGCCCATATCGCCTATAAGCGCGCCTGGCCGCGCTGGACCCCGCCGGCGGAGATGATTGCCCGCCAGCCGGAGCTGGAGCCCTATCGCCACGGCATGGAGCCGGGCATCGACAATCCCCTGGGCGCGCGCACGCTCTATATTCACCAGGGCAATGTCGATACCATCTATCGCATCCACGGCAATCCCGACGAGCGCAGCATCGGCAAGGCGGTGTCGAGCGGATGCGTGCGCCTGTTGCAGCAGGATATCATTCATTTGCACGACGCGGTGCGCACCGGCTCGACGCTTCTGGTGATCTGAACCGTCGCGCAGGCTCTTGCGCCCGGCGTCGGCTCATGCGAACAGAACGGGTACAGATGCAAGAGCACCCGGATAGTGTCGCCGTCATGGTCGGGGTGGCCGTGGACGGCCCCTATAGTTACAGCGTCCCCGCCGGCATGGCGGTGACGCGTGGCGCCATCGTGGCCGTGCCGCTGGGCCCGCGCCTGATCCTGGGCGTGGTCTGGGGGCCGCCCAAGGACAAAATCGCCCATAACCGGCTGCGCGACATCGCCCAGGTCTACGACGTGCCTCCGCTCAGCGAGGAATTGCTCAAACTGGTCGAATGGGTGGCCCGCTATACATTGGCGGCGCCCGGCCAGGTGCTGCGGGCGGTGCTGCGCTCCAGCGAGGCGCTCGATCCGCCCCGCCCGGTTATCGCCTATCGCCGCACCGGCCATGAGCCGGAAAAGCTGACCCCGGCGCGGCTGCGCGTGCTCGATGCGCTGATGGACGACATGGCCTGGCCCCGGCCGGTGCTGATCGGGGCGACCGGGGTTTCCCCCTCGGTGATCGAGGGGCTCGAGCGGGCCGGGGCGCTCGAAAAGCTGGAAATGCCGCCGCCGCCGGTAGTGATGCCGCCCGAGCCCGACCACGCCATCGCCAGCCTTTCCCCTGAACAACAGGGGGCGCTGGAGCAGATCAGGGCGCTGCCGGTGGACCGGTTCGGCGTCGCGCTGCTCGATGGCGTCACCGGCGGGGGCAAGACGGAGGTGTTCTTCGAGGCGGTGGCCGACAGCTTGCGCGCCGGGCGGCAGGCGCTGATCCTGCTGCCCGAGATCGCCCTTACCAACACCTTCATCGAGCGCTTTACCCGACGCTTCGGCACCCGTCCGGCCGAATGGCATTCCGACATGACGCCGGTGCAGCGCGCCAGGGTATGGCGGGGCGTGCTGGAGGGCGATGTGCGCGCGGTGGTGGGAGCGCGCTCGGCGCTGTTCCTGCCCTTTCGCCAACTGGGCATGCTGGTGCTCGATGAGGAGCATGACGGGGCCTACAAGCAGGCCGATGGGGTCAACTACCACGCCCGCGACATGGCCGTGGTGCGCGCGCGGCTGGCCAATGCCCGCGTCATCCTTTCCTCGGCGACGCCATCGGTGGAAAGCCGCAACAATGCCAATGCCGGGCGCTATGCCCATATCAAGCTCGAAAGCCGCTTCGCCGCCGCCGCCCTGCCCGATGTCACCGCCATCGACATGCGCGTGGACGGGCCCGACAAGGGCGAGTGGATTTCCCCGCTTTTGGCGCGCGAGGTCTTTGCCGCCATGGACCGGGGCGAGCAGGCGCTGCTCTTTCTCAATCGGCGGGGCTATGCACCGCTGACGCTGTGCCGCGCCTGCGGGCATCAATATCAATGCCCCAATTGCTCGGCCTGGATGGTGGAGCACCGTTTTCGCGGCGTGCTCATGTGCCATCACTGCGGGCATGAGGTGCGCACGCCCAAGGCCTGCGGGGCCTGTGGGGAAACCGATTCGCTGGTGGCGGTGGGGCCGGGCATCGAGCGGGTGGCCGAGGAGGCGGCGGCGCGTTTCCCCGATGCGCGGCGGGTGATCCTGTCGTCCGACATGGGCAGCCATGGGCAATTGCGCGAGCGCTTTTCCGAGATCGAGCGGGGCGAATACGACCTCATCATCGGCACCCAGCTGGTCTCCAAGGGGCACCATTTCGAAAAACTCTCGGTGGTGGGCGTGCTCGATGCCGATCTGGGGCTGGCCCATGGCGATCCGCGCGCGGCCGAAAAGACCTACCAGATCCTCACACAGGTGGCGGGCCGGGCCGGTCGCGCCAGCCGCCATGGCAAGGCGTTCCTCCAGACCTATCATCCCGACCATGCGGTGATGCGCGCCATGGTGAGCGGGGACCGGGAGGGGTTCTACGCCCATGAGCTGGCGGCCCGCGAGGCGGGGGGGTTGCCCCCCTTCGGGCGGCTGGCGGCGCTCATCGTTTCGGCCAATGAACAGGCAGTGGCGATGGACTTCGCCAAAAGGCTGCTCTCGGCCGCGCCCATGGCCGAGGGGGTGCGGCTTTTCGGGCCGGCCGATGCGCCGGTTTCCATGGTGCGGGGGCGTCACCGCGTGCGGCTCCTGGCGCAGTCGGGCAAGGATTTCGACCTCTCCGGCTATGTGCGGTTCTGGCTGGCCTCGGGGGAGAAAATCACCGGCAATCTGCGGGTCCAGGTCGATATCGACCCCATGAGTTTCATGTGATTTTGCCTGCGACACTTTCGCCACAATTGATTCTGGGTCCCGCGCCTTGCATGGCGCGGCGGCCATGTGCTAGAGGGGGCGCGATTTTAAAGGGGTCCGCGTGGCTCCTTATTCCTGACAAGAGCAAGCGTCGGCACCCGCCCGGTTTCGAAAGATAAATGGGGCGGTCAGGCAGGCCGGTAAACATTAGAGGGTGTAGCGGCATTGGCAGCGCAGAATTCAGTGCTTACCCAGATCGCCCGGCCATATGCGTCGGCGCTGTTCGATCTCGCCCAGGGCGAGAACCAGCTCGCATCGGTTGAAACGTCGCTGTCCGACGTGTCCCGCCTTATCGGGGAAAGCGCCGATTTCTCGCGCTTCCTGCGCTCGCCGGTCATCACCACCGATGCCAAGGCGCAGGCGCTCGATGCGCTTCTGGGCAAGGCCAGCACCAATGGGCTGGTGGCCAATTTCCTCCGCCTCGTGGCCAAGAATGGCCGGCTTTTCGCGCTCGACGCCATCATCGTGGCCTTCCGCGAGCTGGCCGCCAAGGCGCGCGGGGAAATCACCGCCGACGTCACCTCGGCCGCTCCCCTCACCGGCGAGCAGGTTTCGGCCCTGGCCGACACCCTCAAGGCCCGCATCGGCAAGACGGTGACGCTCAACCAGTTTGTCGATCCCTCGCTGATCGGCGGCCTTCAGGTGAAGGTCGGGTCGCAGATGATCGATTCTTCCCTCAAGACGAAATTGACCGCGATGAAGATCGCCATGAAAGAGGTCGGATAAATGGACATCAAAGCCGCGGAAATCTCTGCGATCCTCAAGGACCAGATCAAGAATTTCGGCCAGGAAGCCCAGGTTTCCGAGGTTGGCCAGGTGCTCAGCGTCGGTGACGGTATCGCCCGCGTCTATGGCCTGGACAATGTGCAGGCCGGCGAGCTCGTCGAATTCCCCGGCGGCGTCAAGGGCATGGCCCTCAACCTCGAAACCGACAATGTCGGCGTCGTGATCTTCGGTTCCGACCGCGCCATCAAGGAAGGCGATGTCGTCAAGCGCACCGGCTCCATCGTGGACACCCCGGTCGGCAAGGGCCTGCTCGGCCGCGTTGTCGACGGTCTGGGCAATCCCATCGACGGCAAGGGTCCGATCGAGCACACCGAGCGTCGCCGCGTCGACGTCAAGGCTCCCGGCATCCTGCCGCGCAAGTCCGTGCACGAGCCGATGTCCACCGGTCTCAAGGCCATCGACGCGCTGATCCCCATCGGGCGCGGCCAGCGCGAGCTGATCATCGGCGACCGCCAGACCGGCAAGTCGGCCATCATCCTCGACACCTTCCTCAACCAGAAGCCCGCGCATGACGCCGGCGCCTCGGACACCGACAAGCTCTATTGCATCTATGTCGCGGTGGGCCAGAAGCGCTCGACCGTGGCCCAGTTCGTGCGCCAGCTCGAGGAAGCCGGCGCGCTGCCCTATTCCATCGTCATCGCCGCCACGGCCTCCGATCCGGCCCCGCTCCAGTACATCGCGCCCTTCACCGGCTGCGCTATCGGCGAGTGGTTCCGCGACAATGGCCAGCATGCCGTGATCGCCTATGACGATTTGACCAAGCAGGCCGTCGCTTATCGCCAGATGAGCCTGCTGCTGCGCCGTCCGCCGGGCCGCGAAGCCTATCCGGGCGACGTGTTCTATCTTCACAGCCGCCTGCTCGAGCGCGCCGCCAAGCTCAATGAAGACCATGGGCTGGGCTCGCTCACCGCGCTGCCGGTCATCGAGACCCAGGCCAACGACGTGTCGGCCTATATCCCGACCAACGTGATTTCGATCACCGACGGCCAGATCTTCCTCGAGACCAACCTCTTCTTCCAGGGCATCCGCCCGGCCGTGAACGTCGGCCTGTCGGTTTCCCGCGTGGGCGGTTCGGCCCAGATCAAGGCGATGAAGCAGGTTGCCGGCTCGCTCAAGGGCGAGCTGTCGCAGTACCGCGAAATGGCGGCCTTCGCCCAGTTCGGTTCGGACCTCGACGCCTCGACCCAGCGCCTGCTGAACCGCGGCGCGCGCCTCACCGAGCTGCTCAAGCAGCCGCAGTTCTCTCCCCTCAAGACCGAGGAGCAGGTGGCGGTGATCTTTGCCGGCGCCAATGGCTATCTGGACTCGATCCCGGTCAACAAGGTCGGCGATTTCGAAAAGCACGTGCTTTCCAACCTGCGCGGCAAATATGCCGAGCTGCTGGCCACGATCGCTACCGAAAAGCAGCTCAGCGACGATACCCGCGCCAAGCTCAAATCGGCTCTGGACGAGATCAAGAAGACCTACGCGGCCTGAGCCGGTAAGGAGAGTTTAGGCTCATGCCTTCGCTAAAGGACCTCAAGAACCGGATCGACTCGGTCAAATCGACCCAGAAGATCACCAAGGCCATGCAGATGGTGGCGGCGGCCAAGCTCCGCCGCGCCCAGGAAGCTGCCGAGGCGGCCCGTCCCTATGCCGAACGCATGGGCAAGGTGCTCGCTGCGCTCGGCGCCGTCTATGATGGCCAGGCCAATGCGCCGGTGCTTCTGGGCGGCACGGGCAAGGACCAGGTGCATCTGCTCGTCGTGGCCACCGGCGAACGCGGGCTGGCGGGGGGCTTCAACTCCTCCATCGCGCGCCTCGCCCGCGATCATGCCAGCAAGCTCATCAGCCAGGGCAAGACCGTCAAGATCCTGACCGTGGGCCGCAAGGGCCACGAAATCCTGCGCCGGCAATATCCCGAGCTCATCGTTGATACCTTCACCTTCCGCGAAGTGCGCCAGGTGGGGTTCGAGCAGGCGAGCCTGGTCGCCGACAAGGTGCTGGCCATGTTCGAGGCCGGTGAGTTCGACGTGGCGACCCTGTTCTTCGCCAAGTTCGGCTCGGTGATCAGCCAGGTGCCGACGGCCCAGCAGATCATTCCCGCCCGGCTGGAAAAGGCCGAGGGCGAGGGTGAGGTCGCGGCCCCCGCCGTGCCCTATGAATACGAGCCGAGCGAAGAGGCGATCGTGGAAGACCTGCTGCCGCGCAATATTGCGGTGCAGGTGCTGCGGGCGCTGCTCGAAAACTCCGCCTCTTTCTATGGCGCGCAGATGTCCGCTATGGACAATGCCACGCGCAATGCCGGCGAAATGATCGGCAAGCTGCAGCTGAGCTATAACCGCCAGCGGCAGGCCCAGATCACCAAAGAACTCATCGAAATCATCTCGGGCGCGGAAGCGCTCTAACCCATCAGCGAGGACGAACAAATGGCAGAGAAGAAGGCCGGTCGCGTTTCGCAGGTCATTGGCGCCGTCGTTGACGTGGTGTTCGACGATCACCTGCCCGCCATCCTGAACGCGCTTGAAACCACCAATAATGGCCAGCGCCTGGTGCTGGAAGTGGCCCAGCACCTGGGCGAGAACGCCGTGCGCACCATCGCCATGGACACCACAGAAGGCCTGGTTCGCGGTGCCGACGTGTTCGACACCGGCGCGGCCATTTCGGTGCCCGTGGGTGACGCGACGCTGGGGCGCATCATGAACGTCATCGGCGAGCCGATCGACGAAGCCGGCCCGATCGGGGAAACCGCCAAGCGCGAAATCCACCAGGACGCGCCCGCCTTTGTCGATCAGAACCCGGAAAGCCAGGTTCTGGTCACCGGCATCAAGGTGGTCGACCTGATCGCCCCCTATGCGCGCGGCGGCAAGATCGGCCTGTTCGGCGGCGCCGGCGTGGGCAAGACCGTGCTCATCCAGGAGCTCATCAACAACGTCGCCAAGGCCCATGGCGGGTATTCGGTGTTCGCCGGCGTCGGCGAGCGCACCCGCGAGGGCAACGATCTCTATCACGAAATGATCGAATCGGGCGTGAACAAGGATCCGCATGAGAATGGCGGCTCGGCCGCCGGCTCCAAATGCGCCCTCGTCTTCGGCCAGATGAACGAGCCTCCCGGGGCCCGTGCCCGCGTGGCGCTGACCGGCCTCACCGTCGCCGAGAATTTCCGCGACCAGGGCCAGGACGTGCTGTTCTTCGTGGACAACATCTTCCGCTTCACCCAGGCAGGTGCCGAGATGTCGGCTCTTTTGGGCCGCATTCCCTCCGCCGTGGGGTATCAGCCGACGCTGGCCACCGACATGGGCGCGATGCAGGAACGCATCACCACCACCACCAAGGGCTCGATCACCTCGGTGCAGGCCGTCTACGTGCCCGCCGACGACTTGACCGACCCGGCCCCGGCCACCTCCTTCGCCCACCTGGACGCGACCACCGTGCTCAACCGCGCCATTTCGGAAAAGGGCATCTATCCGGCCGTGGACCCGCTGGCCTCCAACTCCCGTATTCTGGACCCGCAGGTCGTTGGCCAGGAGCATTACGAGGTTGCCCGCCAGGTGCAGGAAGTGCTCCAGAAGTACAAGGCCCTGCAGGACATCATCGCCATCCTGGGCATGGATGAGCTTTCCGAAGAGGACAAGCTCACCGTGGCCCGCGCCCGCAAGATCGAGCGCTTCATGAGCCAGCCCTTCGACGTGGCCGAAGTCTTCACCGGCTCGCCTGGTGTCTTCGTGCAGCTCGAAGACACCATCAAGGGCTTCAAGGGCCTGGTGAACGGCGAATACGATCACCTGCCCGAAGCCGCCTTCTACATGGTCGGCACCATCGAGGATGCCGTCAAGAAGGCGCAGAAGCTGGCCGCGCAGGCCGCCTGATCGCGCGGGCTCATGCCCAATCTCGTAATGGAGCCTGGATTTTTCGTCCGGGCTCCGTCGCCAAAGGACCAAGAAAATGGCTGAAGGCCTCAAGATCGAGATCGTGTCGCCCGAGCGGCTGGTGCTGTCGGAGGTGGTCAATTCCGTCACCGTGCCGGGCAGCGAGGGCTATTTCACCGTCATGCACGATCACGCCCCGTTCATGACCACGCTGCGCCCCGGCTTCATCACCGTCAATGGCCGCGACGGCAAGGACGAGATCTTCTTCGTCAAGGGCGGCTTTGCCGACGTCTCCCCCGAGGGGCTGACCATCCTGGCTGAGCGCTCCTCGCCCTTCGTCGATTTCGACCATGCGGACCTGGCCGCCCAGATCAAGGCCGCCGAGGCTGAGCTGGCCGCCGCGGCGACGCCGGAAGAAAAATCCTATGCGCAGGAAGTGGTCAGCGCATTGTTGAACCTGGCCATGGAAGCCGGCCAGATCAATGGCGGCCATATCCACTAAGGCCCCGATCCACGCCTGATGAATTCGCCCGCGACCCGCTCGCGGGCGTTTTTGTTTCGGAGATCTTACCTCTCCCTTGGGGGAGAGGTCGGCGCGGGGGACGAAAGAGCCCACCAGGGTGATCCTGGCGCCAATCCCGCTCAGGTCGGATTGGCGCGGCGGCGGTAGTGGCTGGCCAGATACAGCATCAGGGCGGCGAAGACGGCGCCGATCCCCACCTGCAACCAGTCGAAGCGCGCCAGCATGTCGGTGATGAAGCTCACCGCCTCGAAGCGCCGCTCGCCCTCCCAGACGCCTTCGAGCACGTCGAGCGAGAGC
>NZ_JAUCDN010000086.1:0-11397 GCF_034675085.1 Devosia sp. | reverse complement strand
TGCGCCGGTCCATGTCATGTCGCGCGATCCCGATATGGCGCTCAAGGAAGAGCTCGGCCTGCTGCGCCGTCACCCGGCCGGGGGAGACGTTCCGCCGTATCGCTCGCAATTTTCTTCCGGCACGCTGCCGGCTGCGCTTTGCGACTATATCGAAACGCGCCACGGCCCGGTGCGGGCCTGGGGGAAAGGGCTCGATCAGCCGGGAACGCCCCTCATCTATCTCCATGATCTGCCGGGCAGCTACGATTTGCACGCTGCCGAAATCGAAATCCTGGCGCAGTCGCGGCCGGTGCTGGCCTTCGATCTGGCCGGCAATGCCGAATCTCCGGCGGACGGAACGCCGGGGCAGGACATCTGGCTGGCCCAGATACAGGACGTTGTGGATATCCTGGGCTGGCCGGTGATCGAAATTCATGCCCAGGGAACCTCTGCCGCGCTGGCGCTCGGCTTCGCCCAACGCCATCCGGGGCGGGTGCCCCGGCTCGCGCTGCGCTCGCCGCCGCTGCTGACGGCGGAGGAGCGCATGCTGTTCGGCAAGCGATATGCACCCGATATCGAACCGGGCGACGACGGCGGCTATCTGCTGCGCCTGTGGCACCATTTGCGCGACCAGGAACTGTGGTATCCGTGGTTCGATCGCGGCCATGCGGCGCGCCGAACCAACGAGCCGCGCATCGATCCGGCCTGGCTCACCCGGCGCGCCATCGCCCTGCTCAAGCAACCCGGGCATTATGCCGGGATATGGCGGGATGTGCTCCGCCATGATGTCATGGCCATGCTTGCCGCCTCCCCGGTTCCCGTCGCGGTTTCCTTCGAGCCGGAAGACCTCTTCGCGCCCATCGCCGGGCGGATGGAACAGCGCTGACCGATCCCAATACCGTCCCCCTACTGGAGAATGTGATGTCGACCGAGGCCCCGATCTATACCCTGCCGGACATTCAGCGGCAGCCGCTGGAGGCGGTGCGGGCCTTGCAGGACGGGCTGCTCCGCCACATGGTGGAACTCTGCTACCACCACCATCCCTTCTACGCGCGGCGCATGCGCGACCATGGCCTGACCCCCGCCGATATCCAGACCACCCAGGATCTGGTCAAGCTCCCGCCATCCTCCAAGACCGACTTCCTGGCCGATCCGGAAGCGTTCCGGCTGCGGCCGGAGGGGCTACCGCTGACGGAAGGGACGCTGTGGAAGGTCATCTATACGACGGGTACGACGACCGGCCGCCCGGCACCGATCTTCGTGACCTCGCATGACCATTTCGCCTATCAGGACCTGTTTCGCACCCGCCAGGACCTGATCGGCCTTCGCAACACCGACCTCATCGCCAATCTCTTTCCGCTGACATCCTTCCCCATGGGCGCCTATTCCCGCGGCCCCGACGAGGCGGCGGCCGTGGGCGCGGCGATGCTGATCGCCAATACCGGGCGCGTGGACAGCTATTATCCAGTCAACCGCAGCGTCGACGAGGCGGTGGCGGCGGTCGCCCGCCACAAGGCGACGGTATTGTGGGGCGTGGCCGGTTTCGTGCGGCGCGTCCTGCTGCGCGCTGCCGAACTGGGGGCGGATTTCACCTCCGTGCGCATGGTGATGACCACCGGTGAAGCCGCCTCACCGGCGATGCGCGAGGATCTGCGTCTGCGCATGCGCAATCTCGACTGCGCCGACACGATTATCGTCAATCGCTACGGCTCCACCGAACAGGGCGGCACGATGATCGAATGCTGCGACGGCTCGGGCTTTCACAGCTCCATGCCCGACCAGGTCTTCCATGAAGTGGTCGACAATGACAGCGGCGCCCGGCTGGCCGATGGGGAGACCGGCATGCTGGCTATCACCCATCTCAACCGTCGCGGCACGGTGTTCCTGCGCTACAAGGTGGGGGACATGGGGGCGCTGGACCACGCCGCCTGCCCGCATTGCGGACGCACCTCGGTGCGCCTGTCGTCCAAGCCGGTGCGCACGGGTGACATCATCAAGATCAAGGGCGCCCTGGTCAATCTGGGCAGCCTCAAGGCCGAGCTCGACAAGATCACGACGCTGGAAGAATACCAGATCGTGGTGACGTCCGAATCGGCTACCGACCCCTTTTCGCCCGATGTGCTGCTGCTGCGCCTGGCCCCGGTTGCGAATGCCGGCGAGAGCATCGGCGCCGATATCGCCAATCTGGTCATGACGCTGACCAATCTGCGTCCGCAGATCGAGATCGCCAGACGCGACGATATCTTCGATCCGGTCGCCATGGCCAAGCCCAAGCGTATCGTCGATCTGCGACAGGGGCGATGACCGGCGGAGCGGCCGGCCTGTCGCTTGCCCGGCAAGATGGGGTCGCGACGATCTTCCTCGATCACCCCGAGCGCGCCAATGCCCTCGATCCCGCCGAGTTCCATGCCCTGGCCGAGTTGTTCACCGCCCTGGCGTGGGAGGGCGGGCTGCGGGCAATCGTGCTGACGGGGCGCGGGGAACGGGCTTTCTGTGCCGGGCTCAATCTGGCCAATGACGCGGCCATCCGGCAGGATCTGTCCTCGTCAGGGCCGACCGGCCTGGGCGCGGCCTTGCGCGCGGCGGCCAGGGTAGGCGTGCCGATCCTCGGGCGGATCAATGGCGCTTGCGTCGCCGGCGGCATGGGCCTTCTGGGCAGCTGCGACTATGCCATCGCCAGCACCGGGGCGCGGTTTGGATTACCAGAAATCACTCATGGTATTTATCCAGGCGTGGCCATGGCCGGCCTCTGGCGGCGCGGTGCTCCCGGCGTGGTGCGGAGGCTTGCGGACACCGGAGCGCTGATCGATGCGGATGCCGCGCTGGACGCCGGCCTCGTCGAGGAAATCTGCCCGCCCATGGAGCTCGACGACAGAATCGCCGCCGCGCTCAGTGGTCGCGTGCGAAAAAGTTTTCAGGTGCGGATGCAGCTCGATCCGATAGGAGTCGACCGGCGCATGGCGCAGGCGGAAGCCCGCACACGGCTTCAGTAGTCAACAGTTGACAGTTTAGGTCCGACTTTCTACGGTTGGCGCGACAGGAGGCAGCGATGGCCAGTACCGATTATCAATTCGATCCCACCAGCACGCGGGATGGCTATGGCGCCATCGACATCGTGGTGAACTTCTATACCCCGCAGGTAATAGCCGAAAAGCGCGTGCCAACGGATGAGAACTTCCGCGATCAGGTGCGCATGGCCGACGACCATCGCCGCGGCCTGACGTCTGAGCAATATATAGAGAAGATGGATCGTGCCGGCATCGAGCGCTCCCTGCTCATCGCCGCCCGCTGCGGCGACCGCCGCATGAGCACTTCCACCGAAATCCCCTACTCCTACGTGCACGAAGCCTGCCAGAAATACCCGCACCGCTATTCCGGCGTCGCCGGCATCAACCCGCTGCTGGGCATTTCGGGCCTCAAGGAGCTCGACCATGCGGTCAAGGACCTCGGCTTCGTGGCTGCCCATCTTTATCCGCACTGGTTCGGCCAGGCGCCGGACGCGGCCATCTACTATCCCTATTATGCGCGCTGCGCCGAACTCGGCATCCCGATCATGATGCAGGTGGGACATTGCCTGGTCTACCGGGACGATAACCGCCTCGCCACCGTGGCCAAGCCGATGCTGCTGGACCGGATCGCCATCGACTTCCCCGAACTCACCATCATCGGCATTCACCTGGGCTATCCCTGGACGGAGGAAATGATTTCTGTCGCCACCAAGCACAGGAATGTCTATATGGCAGGCGACGCCTATGCCCCCAAGCATTGGGGACAGTCAGCGGTGCATTTCGCTAATACCTTCGGACAGGACAAGTTCATGTTCGGCACCGATTGGTGGGTCATCGACCCGGAGCGGGCCGTCACAGAAGTCGATGATCTTGCATTCCGTGACCACGCCAAGCGGAAGATCATGCGGGACAACGCCCTGCGCGTCTTCAACCTGCCGGGGTAGGACGTTTCGCCGGCTCTGCTCGATAGGGCGGTAAAATGCCAGTAAACAGTTGACGTTGGCCATGGTAAGGTGACGGCGAAGAGTCGAGCCGGCCAGGAGCATGAATGAGCACTATACAGCCAATCGTGGGCGCTTCGCTGAGTTCCGAAGCGCTGGACATGGTGGTCGCGGCGATTACTTCGGGTGAATTCCAGCCCGGTGAACGCCTGTCCGAGGCGGAGCTGGCACGTCGGCTGGGGATCAGCCGCGGGCCGCTGCGGGAAGCGCTGGGGCGTCTGGAGGGGCGCCTCGTCACCCGTACGCCGCGCATCGGCGTCCGGGTGATCGAGTTGTCCAAGCGCAACCTCGAAGACCTCTTCTATACGCGCGAGGCGCTGGAAGGCATGGGCGCGCGCCTCGCCTGCGAGCGCATCTCGACGCAGGAGGTAGCGCGGCTGCGCGATTTGCTGAACAGCGATGGGCGGCAACCCGAGGTGGCGGCCGGCGAAGCCTATTCGCCACGCTCGACCGACGACGATTTCCACCTCTCGATCATCAAGGCTGCCCATTGCGAGCAGATCGAGCGGCTGCTGATGGATCAGATCTACTATCAGCTCCGCATCCATCGGCGTAAATCCAGCACCTTGCCGGGCCGCGCGCGGGCTGCCCTGATCGAGCATGAGAGCATCGTCGTGGCGCTGGAGGCCCGGGACCCCGACCAGGCGGAGAAGGCCATGCGGACCCATTTGCGCAATGCCCGGCTCAGCGCCATGGCGGCAGCGGAATAGAAACTGAAAACTGTTGACAGATTGGTCTGAACCCTCTTGAATCGGTGTGCGGCGCTGGTGCCGCACACGAGAATGGAGTGTGTCGTGGCCGAGAAGATCTGGGATGGAGTGATCCCCAAGGAGGAAGTCGAAGCCTATGAGGCGGCGGGCTTTGGCCGCTCGTCGGGCATTGGCGGCAAACCGGCGCTTCTGATCATCGATGTGCAGTATCGCACCGTCGGCACCGAACCCAGGCCCTTCGCAGAGTCGATCAAGGAATTTCCCACCTCCTGCGGGGAGGTGGGCTGGGCCGCGGTGGCGCAGATCGAAAAGCTGGTGGCCCAGTTCCGGGAAAAGGGCTGGCCGATCATCTATCCTTACGTCGCGCCCAAGGAAAATTTCGATACCGGCCGCCTGGCCGCCAAGGTCCCCGCACTGATGGGCGTAGCCGCCAAGGGCTATGAATTCGTTCCCCCCGTCGCGCCGCAGCCCGGCGACGTGCTGCTGCCCAAGCGTCACCCCAGCGCCTTTTTCGGTACGCCCCTGGTGAGTTATCTCGTCGAGCGCGGCATCGATACGCTGGTTGTCACCGGCTGCACCACCAGCGGCTGCGTGCGCGGCAGCGTGGTCGATGCCTTCGCCTATAACTACCGCGTACTGGTGCCCCATGACGCGGTCTATGACCGGTCCCCCACATCCCACCTGGTCAATCTCTTCGACATGGACGCCAAATATGCCGACGTCGTTTCGACCGACGAGGCCGTGGAGGCATTGCGCCAGATTTCCCCGGCGGCCTGAGTGGGGTCGAGCCAAGAAAAGGGCCCGGCGAACGCTGTTCGCCGGGCCCTTTTGCGATGGTCGCCCAGGTTTCAGAGCGGGGCGGCGATGGCCTTGGTCTCGAGATAGGCGTTGAACATGTCCTCGCCCTTTTCACGTCCCCAGCCCGATTGCCGGAAGCCGCCAAAGGGCAGTGCGCTGTCACCGACGAAGTGCCGGTTGATGCCAATAGTGCCGGCGCGCACACGGGCCGCCATTCTGTGCGCCAGCGAGAAATCCCTGGTGAAGATGCTGGCCGCCAATCCATAGGCGCTGCCATTGGCTTCGGCCGCGATGGCGTCGAGATCGTCGTCGTTGAAGCGCAAGGCGGAGAGCACCGGCCCGAAAACCTCTTCGCGCACGATGGTCGAATCCGGCGTCAGGCTCGCCAGAATGGTGGGCTTGTAGAAATAACCGCCTCCTTCGATAGCCTCGGCGCCCGTCACCACCGATGCGCCTTCGCGCACCGCATTCTCGGTCATGCCGGCCACGCGCTGCAGATGGGCCGCGGAAATCAAAGGCCCCATCTGGGTGGCGGGATCGAGGCCATAGCCGACACTCAGCTTGCCGGCCGCTTCGGCGACGCCTTCGAGCACACGGTCAAAGGCCTTTTCGTGTACATAGAGGCGTGAACCCGCCGTGCAGATCTGCCCGGCGCCCGAAAAGATGCCGGCGGCGATAGCGGGGATGGCGGCGGACAGATCGGCATCTGGAAAGACGATGACCGGGCTCTTGCCGCCCAATTCGCGGGTGACGCGCGTGAAGTTGGCCTGGGCCGCTGCCCCCGCGATGGCGCGGCCGACGGCGGTCGAGCCGGTAAAGGCAATCTTGTCGACATCGGGGTGGGCGGACAGGGCGGCGCCCACTTCCGCGCCACCCAAAACGACGTTGAACACGCCTTCGGGAATGCCGGCCTCGATTGCCAGCTCCGCCAGATAGATCGCGGAAAGCGGCGTCTGCTCGGCGGGCTTGAGAACGATGGTGCAGCCCGAGGCCAGGGCAGGGGCCAGCTTCCAGGCGGCCATCATCAGCGGGCCATTCCAGGGCACGATCTGTGCCACCACGCCCACCGGATCGCGCAGGGTATAGGCGTGCCACTCGCCAGGCGCGGAAACCGGAATGGTGCGACCGGTCAGCTTGGTCGGCCAGCCGGCGGCGTAGCGCAGCAGATCGACCGAGGTGCCGATATGGCCGATCTTGGCGGCGCCGATCGGCATGCCGTTATTGATCGATTCCAGCTCGGCCAGGACCTGGGTGTGCTCCTCGATGAGATCGGCGAATTTCCAGATCACGCGTGTGCGCATATTGGGCTTCATGCCGCGCCAAGGACCCGTGTCGAAAGCGGCGCGGGCCGCTGCCACGGCGCGGTCCACATCGGCCTGCGTGCCCAGCGGCACCCGGAGAAGTTCGATGCCCCGGCCCGGATCATGGACCGGGCTGGTCTTGTCGCCCTGGGAGGGAGCCACCTGCCCGGCGATGAAATGGCCAAGCGTGCGCGCCAGAAAGGCTTTCGTTTGCGGATGCAGCTCGAGAGCGGTCATGTTCACATCTCCGCGTGAAAGTCGATGATCTGGCGCACCGGGGCGCCGCCGTGGAGATTGGCGAAGCCCTCGTTGATCTGTTCGAGCTCGATGCGGCTGCTGATCAGGTGATCGAGCTTCAGGCGGCCCTGGCGATAGAAGTTCAGCAGGTTGGGAATATCGACGCGGAACTGGTTCGAGCCCATTGAGGAACCCTGGATCTTGCGGTCCTTGATGAACAGCGAGCCCTCGAATTCGAGCTTGGTGCCCGGCTTGAACATGCCGAGCAGTGTTGCGGTGCCACCCATGCGCAGCATGCGGAACGCCTGGTCCGCCGTCTGCTTGAGCCCCAGCGCCTCGAAGGAATAATGCACGCCGCCGCCGGTCATCTCCATGACCTCGCACACCGGATCCTGGTCGGTGGCGTTGATGACGTCGGTCGCGCCCAGCTCCCGGGCGAGCGCGAGCTTGCTGTCCAGCCGGTCGATGGCGATGATGCGGCCGGCGCCGGCCAGTTGCGCGCCGGAAATGACCGACAGGCCCACGCCACCGCAGCCGATGACCGCAACGGTGGAGCCGGGCTTGACCTTGGCGGCATGGACCACGGCGCCGACACCGGTCAGCACCCCGCAGCCGACCAGGGCCGCGCGGTCCAGCGGCAGGTCGCGGTCGATCTTCACCACCGCGTTTTCATGCACCAGCATTTGCTCGGCAAAGGCGGAAAGATTGGAGGACTGGTGGATGACCTGGCCGTTAAGCGACATGCGGCGCGCCACGCCGGCGGACAATTTGGGGCTTTCGGATTCGCAAAGGCTGGGATGGCCGGTAACACATTGCGGGCAGGTGCCGCAGAAGACCGACAGGCATCCCACGACATGGTCGCCGGGCTTGACATGGGTTACGTCCTCGCCCACCGCCTCGACGATGCCCGACGCCTCATGGCCGGGGATATAGGGCACGGGATGGGGGTATGTCCCATCGGCGAAATGCAGGTCCGAATGGCAGATGCCGGCATAGGCCGTGCGGATCAGAACCTCGCGGCTCTTAGGCTTCTCGATGGCGACATTTTCAATGGTCATGGGCTCGCCGGCCTGCCAGACAATCGCTGCTTTCATCTCATATCCTTCATTTCGCGAGCAGGCGGCGCCAGACATGCATTCTCCGGCAGGCCTGCAAGACCTGCTCATCGCGCATGTAGGCTAATAGCAAATCGGCTACATGTCTACTGTTGACAGTTTATTGGCGCCCTTCTAGGTTTGATGGCGAGAGCAAGGGGGAAAGTCCGCTCTGTCCTGCGCCTGGCGCTAGCCGACAGTATCATCACGATTCCCGCAGGAGGTGGAATGGCTGGCTTCATCATCAAGCGACTGCTGCAGTCGGTGCTGACCATTATCGGCGTGATCACCGCTGCCTTCTTCCTGACGCGGCTGGCCGGGGATCCGGCCATTCTGCTGCTGCCTCCCGAGGCCACCCCTGAGGATGCGGCGCAATTGCGGGCCGCGCTCGGCCTGGACCAGCCCCTGATCGTCCAGTATCTGCTGTTCATGGCCAAGGCCTTTACCGGCGATTTCGGCCTCTCCCTCCGCCAGGCTATCCCGGCCATGGATCTCGTGCTCGAGCGTATCCCGGCGACGCTGGAGCTGGCCCTGTCCTCCTTTGCCGTCGGCATCGGCCTGGCCTTCGTGCTGGGCATCCTGATGCGGATGACGCGTCACGGTTGGGTGCGCGACGTCATCACCTGGATCGCCCTGGGCCGCCAGGCCATCCCGATCTTTTCCTTCGGGCTGGTGATGATCCTGATCTTCTCCATCCAGCTCAAATGGCTGCCCTCTTACGGGCGAGGAACCTTTGCCCATCTCATCCTGCCGGCGCTGACCCTGGGTACCTATGAGCTTGCGCTTTACCTGCGCCTGTTCAACGCCTCCCTCTCGGCCGAGCAGCGCAACGACTATGTGCGCACGGCCTTCGCAAAGGGCCAGGGCCGCATCCAGGTGCTGCTCAGGCATATGCTGCCCAACGCCCTCCTACCACTGATAACGGTTGCCGGCATCAATCTGGGCATGCTGCTGGGCGGCACGGTCGTCACCGAAACGGTGTTCAGCTGGCCGGGCGTGGGCCGCCTGATCGTCCAGTCGGTCGCCCAGCGCGATTTCCCCGTTATCATCGCGGGTGTGTTCCTCATCTCGCTTGTTTTCGTCATCATCAATCTGATCGTGGATATTCTGTACGGCTTTCTCGATCCACGCGTGAGGCTCGCATGAAGGCCCGGATTTCCCTTTCCCAGGCGGTCGCCATCACGCTTCTGGCGCTGGTCGCCGTTCTGGTCGTCGTTGTTCCAATGCTGCCCGGCTATGCCCCTTATCACCAGGATCTGGGTGCGGCCCTGCTGCCCATCGGCGGGACGTCCTTCGATGGCCGCTTCTTTCTGCTGGGCACCGACACGCTCGGGCGCGACATGCTTTCGCGCCTCGCCCTCGCCGGGCAGGTCTCGACGCTGATCGGCCTCGGGGCGGTGGCGGTGAGCCTGGTTCTCGGCGTCGTGCTCGGTCTTGTCGCCGGCTATTTCCGCGGCCCGGTGGAGGTGTTCATCATGGGTCTGGCCGACCTGCAGCTCTCCATTCCCCGGGTGCTGCTGCTTATTGCGGTCACCGCCATCGTTGGGCCGAGCGTGGTCAATCTGGCCATCATCCTCGGGCTGTCGAGCTGGGTTGCATATGGCCGTGTGGCCCGCGGCATGACGCTGAGCCTGCGAGAGCGGGAATTCATCCTGTCCGCGCGGGTGCAGGGGGCGTCCGCCACCTGGAATATCCGCCAGCACCTGCTGCCCAACGTCTTGCCGCAAATGCTGATTGTGGGCTCCTATGAATTCGGCATGATCATCGTGCTCGAGGCGTCGCTGAGCTATCTCGGCCTGGGCGTGCAGCCACCTTTGCCCAGCTGGGGCATGATGGTGGCCGAAGGCCAGAACTATCTGGCCATGGCGCCCCACCTGGGCCTTCTGCCCAGTATCGCGCTGTTCATTCTTGTCGCTGGGTTCCAGTTCCTCTCCCAGACCTTCACCAAGGAAAACGATCTGGAGATGGTCGCATGACATCCGATGCCACGCCCGTCAAAACCATCCTCAGCGTGCGCGATCTGTCCATCGATGCCCAGGCTGCCGACGGCAGCCCGATCCATCTGGTTCAGAACGTGTCCTTCGACGTCTATGAGCATGAAGTGCTGGGCCTGGTCGGTGAATCAGGCTCGGGCAAGAGCCTCACCATGCTGGCCGTGCTCGGCCTGCTGAGCAGCGGCTTGCGCATCGTTTCGGGCAGCATCAGGCTGCGCGGGCAGGAATTGACGACGCTGTCCTTCGCTGAATTGCAGAAGGTCAGGGGCAAGGCGGTTTCCATCATCTTCCAGGACCCGCTGACCACGCTCAATCCGGTCTTGCGCATCGGCGCGCAGATCGCTGAGGCCGTGCGCCTGCATAATCCGGGAAAATCCAAGGCCGAAGTGCATGCCCGCGTCATCGAATTGCTGACCCTGGTGGGCATTCCCAATCCCGAGCGCCGCTTCAGCCAGTATCCCAATGAGTTCTCGGGCGGCATGCGCCAGCGCGTGGTCATTGCCATGGCCATGGCGAACGAGCCCGATCTGCTGATCGCCGACGAGCCGACCACCGCGCTCGACGTCACCATTCAGGCACAGGTGATGCAGGTGCTTGCCGAGGTGAGGGCGCGGACCGGCGCCGCCATGGTTCTGATCACCCACGATCTTGGGCTGGTATCGGAATATGCCGATCGCCTGGCCGTCATGTATTCGGGGCGGATCGTCGAGCAGGCACCGGGCGAGCAGCTTTTCAACGATCCCCGCCATCCCTATACCGCCGGCCTCATCGCCAGCCTGCCGCAGATCACCCACAAGGTGGCGGCGCTCTATTCCATCCCCGGCTTCGTCCCCGATCCGCGCAAGCGGCCGAGCGGCTGCCCCTTCCATCCCCGTTGCGCCATCGGCCAGAACCGACCGCAATGTTCGGGCACCAATCCGGTTCTGCACAGCACCGACGCGCATCGCGCCGTCGCCTGCCATTTTCCCGAGGAAACGCCTGCCTGGCTGAGCAACCAGCGCACCACCGACGCCGAGCCGGCCGAAACGGGCCCGGGCGGCTCGGAAGAAAATGGCAAGGTGGTGCTCAGCGTGAAGAACCTGCAGAAGGTCTTCCATATCGGCGGCGGGTTTTTCCGCAGCCACAAGCTTCATGCCTTGCGCGATATCTCTTTCGATCTCTTGGCCGGCAAGACGCTGGGGATCGTGGGCGAGTCAGGGTGTGGCAAGTCGACCCTGGCCCGGGTGCTGCTGCGGCTGGCCGATGCCAGCGGCGGCGATGTCTATCTCAATGGCA